>JAKPAR010000349.1 GCA_029779375.1 Bacillota bacterium
GAAGGTGGGGGAAAACATTTGAGAGAATTGGGCGTGATATTTGGTGGAAATCTTCCTGGGCAAAAGGCAAGAATTAAACTTATGCTTGCTTTAAGTACCACAAATGATATAGAAACAATAAGAAAATTATTCGAAAAAGATGAATATAGAAAAAACTAAATTTTAGTGCTACTTGATATAAAGTAGCACTATCTATTTTTGTTTCTTAAGAAAAATCCCCTACTTCTTCTGTCTAAATAGAATTCTATATAATCTAATCTTTCATTGAGTATTTTTATTTGATTTTTTATTTCTTTTATCATTTCTCCCATTTCTAAAATCTTGGTATCTTCCTGTACTTTTTTTTTATAGGAATTTCTTGTACATCTTCTAAAGGTCCAAAACCAATAAAAGAAATTTCAGGATAGATACTACCAAAAGAATAATTTAATTTCTTGTTATTTTCTTTTATTGAATTATCTCCATATTTGTATCTAACAATATCTATGCTTTTGGATTTTCTCCAAAGATATATACTACTCCAATTTTCCCCTCCATCTATACTAAATCTACTCAATACAGCATCATATTCTATCCAAGCTACCCAAAGTTTATCTTCATATTTTATAATTGTAGGATATAAGCAATTTTCTGCATTGGATAATATTTCTTTTTTAAGAAGTACTGCTTCAACTCCAACAATGTCATATTTTTCATAAACTATAGATAAATTCCCATCAAAGTTCTGACTATAAACAATATGCAATATATTTTTCTCAATTAAAATATCCATATATAATTTTGAATTAAATCCATATGTAATTTTTTGCTTTTCAAGCCATTTCTTTTGAACAGTATCATATTTTTTAAGAAAAATTTCTTCTTCCTCTTCTACACAGTCATAATAAAAAATAAAAATGCTATAATCTTTCAGCGTTAAACAGAAAGAATTCAATACCTGCTTAACTTTTATATCTTCTACAATATTTGTAATCCATGTATTCTCATCATAATGATGATGATATAATCTATATACTTTTTCATCTTCCTTTAAAAGAGTATTGTAAAATATATGAATTTCTTCTCTATCTAACAATATGCTTAAATCATATACATTTGAAATAGGTTCTTCTGTCAAAGTCACTATATCTATATAGTCTCTAAATATAGTGACTAAAACGAGATGTCTATCAATATTTTGATAAATTAAATAAATATAGTCATTCTCCCCTATAGCTACATCATATTCTTCTAGGGAATCCTCTACTATTATTTTCTTTTCCATTTCTCCACTTGAAATATTGAAAAAATATGCAAAAATCGTTTTATTTCTCCATTGAAAACTACAGACATTCTGACAACTATCTGTCAATATAGAAATCTTTTCACTATAAAAAGTCATAAATACACCACCTATATAAAATCTTTGTATATAAATATGGCAATTGTGTTCAAAATATTCCTCACTATGTAACACATGCTTATCTAAAAGAATATATTGAAATTGAGAAGTAAGTTTAAAAATAAAGTTTTAAAGGAGGTAGTAGATTTATGAATCCCGATATTAAATCTGATATATCAGAAATGAGTGTTACAGATAGATGTTGTAAAGGTACAACAGGTTGCGAATGGGATGGCACTTTAAGAAGAGTACGCCCAGAGCCAATATTCGTACAAAAGGTATATGATGCTGTTTTAGTAAACCTTCAAGCTCTTAGAACTGTAACAAATCAAGCTTTTACTCCTTCAATAGGTCACAATGCAAGAATTGTTAAAATACTAGATATAAGATGCAGAAAATTCTTCAATCCAAAAGATGCTCTGGATCCAAAAAACTTAGTTGTAGAACCTGAAACTGTCCTTTCTGGAGGAGATTTTGTAGAAGATGGAAAAGGTACACCAATTACAGTTGTAGGTCCAGATGGAATGCAAACTGAAAAAATAATATTTGCTAATACCACAGATTGTGATGAAAGCGGAAAAGGTACACCAATATTTGGAACTCAAACTGTTAAAATATCTGGAAATGTTGTTGTAGAAATAGATGCATTGGTGCAAGATTCTAGATGTAGAAAATCAAGGGTAACTTTAACTAGTACTGTTCCCATTGCTCCTGCTTCAAATCCAATAGTTATGACCAATTTCTTTGAACTATGTATTCCATCTGTATTTAATTCAGCTTTCTTCCCAAGATTTGCAGAATTTTGCAATATAAATTGTGAAACTAGATTGGCTACAAACAGCATCACCAGAGATATTTCAATTGATCCTACTACTGGAGCAGTAAGAATTAATCTTATTATTGCAGTTTGTATATCATGCGAAAAGAAAGTAATAGTTCCTGTACAACTTTGTGTTTTATCTACAGGATTCCCAGTATTGTCCCCTGAAGTGTCTCCAATTTGTACCACCTTCCCAACTCTATTTCCTAAACAAATAGATGAAAGTAGCAACAATCCATCTCCTTGTCCTAGACCTCACTCTTTAGATGAAGATGAAGGAACAATTTCACAAGAAGTTTATTCAGACACCTATGAAGATTTGGAAGAACAATAGATAAAATAGGTGCTCAATTGAGCACCTATTTTATTATATCAACTATTTGCAATTTTTTTTCTTCTAAAAAATTTATATATTTTTCTCCAACTTTAACTATAGGTTTTGTAGGCATCTGTGGATTGACAAAAATAATATCACCTACTTCACCATTGCTCAATTTTACTTTACTTCCCACATAAAATTTAGATATGTTATCTAGGAATATTCTAGTGATTCTAGGATCCAAATTTCTAAAACTCTCATCATCTAAATGCTCTGCTACTAAAAATGGTGACTCTTTTCTTTTATATACTCTGTTTGAAGTCATAGCATCATATATATCACATATAGCAATTATCCTAGCAAACTCATGAATTTCATTTCCCTTTAAACCATAAGGATATCCGCTCCCATCTTGTCTTTCGTGGTGTTGAAGAACCCCTATTGCAACATTTCTACTAATACCCACAGTTTCATTTAATATATCATATCCATAAATAGGATGCTTTTTTATTATTTCAAACTCCGTCTTTGTAAGTTTTTCTGGTTTGTTTATAATATCATCAGATATTTTGAGTTTCCCAATATCATGAAAAATTCCAGCCATTGATAGTTGTTTTAGCTGAATTTGAGAATATCCAAGCCATTTTCCAACCATAGTAGCTAACATACACACATCAAGAGAATGATTGAATGTATAATTGTCTCTTTTTTCAAGTTGTTTCAATCTACCTAATATGTTGTTATTACTTATCAATTCAACTATTAAATCATCCACTTCATCACTTATTTCAGTCAAAATGATTTTCTTGACAATTTTTATATCATTAAATGTATTTTCAACTTTATCCGATAATTTTTCATATTTAATCACTAAACTATCTTCTGGATGTTCTTTTAAAAAAGATTTTTCGTCAAAAATATCTACTTCTTTTAAACCTAAATTTTTTATATGAAGTATAAGTTTCCTGTTTAAAACAGTACCACTGCCTATAAGAATTGCTCCAGTTCTCATATTTACTATATCTTTATCTATAACCATACCTGGTTTTAAATCTCTAACATCAGCAACAGTCACTAGTTATCCCCTCCCATAACATCATTCCCTAATATATTCTATAAAAATACAATAATTCCTCTTTTTCATAAGATATGTTCTGGTAATTTATTTTTATTTATATTAATTTTATCTAATATTTTAGAAGCCATAAAAGAAATAACAATAGCTATACCAATTCTCAATGGCAACAATAAAAACCCATTTGCACCCATAGCTACAAATAACAAAGTATCTTCAAACACTGAATGGCAAGCAACTAAGAATATTATTAAAATATATAAATCCTTTTTAGATAAATTATTTTCTTTAGCACTTTCAATAATTACACCTGCACCATAGGCTAGTCCAAATATAAGTCCTATAACTAACGGAAAAGTTGATTCACTTGATATTCCAAAAAATTTTGCAACAGGTTTAAAAAAATCAGATATTTTATCAAGAATATTTAAATCCTTTAACATTTCCATAACTATCATAAGTGGAATAACTATCTTTGCCATATCAAATATAGAGTTCAGACTACCAAATGTGCTTTCTTTTAAAAATCCAACAAAATCCATATTCATTCCTCCTACAATATAATATTAAACAATATTCCAAAAATTATCGCTAGTGAAATTCTTATTAAAAGTATTAAAGTTACATTGACTCCTGTCTTTTTTGCTACAGCTGTTTCAAGAAATAAACTGTGAGAAAAAGAAAGCATTATAGCCAATATAGTTATCTGCTTTATTGTTAAATTTAAACTAGCAATAGCTCCAATACCTGCATAAAGATTTATCATATTACCTAACACTAAAGCAAGAGAAGCTTCTCCAGGAAGACCTACTATTTTCATTACTGGCGCAAAAAAATTTGAAACCCAACTAAGTGCAGGTGTATACTTTAAAAAAGTTACAAAAAAATAGACTGGTACCACTATTTTGGTTAATTCCCATGTGGTTCTAATTCCCTTATTTAATCCTCTAAATAAACTTTCTTTATACATTTCGCACCGCCTTTTTATCATCTTAATAAGATGATTATAACATAAAAAATACTTATATTTAAACATTGATATACTAAGAAAAATTAGAATCTTCATATAATAAAAAACCTTAAGTAGTATACTTAAGGTTAAGCTAATTTTGTATTTTCATTTTTTATGTTGGACCATTTTCCACATTTGTCACCATATCTGGCAAGTATTTTATTGTCTCCACATATTTCAACTATTTCACAGGCATTAGCACATCCATTACATTCTATTCCTCTTACTTTATAATCTACATCTGCTATTTCCAGCCCTTTGAAATTTGAAAATTTCTTTTTTTTCACTTCATTTCTCGCAAGCATTGCAACCCCCACTGCACCCATTACATCAAAATATTCAGGTATAAAAACTTCTAGTCCTAATTGAGATTCAAATGCTCTTTTTATACCCATATTGGCAGCTACTCCACCTTGAAACATTACAGGCCCTTTTATATCCTTTCCTTTGCCTACATTGTTTAGATAATTTCTTACAAGTGCTTGACAAAGTCCCCATACAATATCTTCTTGATTGTGTCCTAATTGCTGTTTATGAATCATATCTGATTCAGCAAAAACTGCACATCTACCTGCAATTCTAACTGGATTGTTGGACTTTAAAGCCATTCTTCCAAAGTCTTCTATAGGTATCCCAAGTCTATAAGCTTGCCTGTCTAAAAAAGACCCTGTTCCAGCTGCGCAAACTGTATTCATGGCAAAATCCACCACTATACCATCCCTTATTATTATTATTTTTGAATCCTGACCACCTATTTCAATTATAGTTTGAACATCAGGAATAAAATTTAGTGAAGAAATTGCATGAGATGTAATTTCATTTTTAACAATATCAGCCCCTATGATTAAATCGGCTAAATATCTACCACTTCCTGTGGAACCTGCCCCTAAAATATTTACATCTCCAATTTCTTCTTTTAGTTCCTTCAGCCCTTCTTTTAGTATTTCAATAGGTTTTCCTTGAGTTCTCAAATATTTCTTACAAAGAATATTGTTTTCATCATCTATCAATACCAAATTTGTACTTACACTTCCTACATCAACACCCAAATAATAATTCTCCAACTTTTCTTTCCTCCCTTCTTCTCATAAGCAAATCGACAAAAGCTTCAAGTCTTGTTAAATACCCCGCCTCTCCTGTCATTTCATCCAATACCAAAGTCATAATTGGAATATTGCAATCTTTCTGCACTTGAGGCAGTATACTTTTGGCCACTATCTCTGGCATACAATTCAAAGGTAAAAGTTGTATAACTCCATCAAATCCTTGTTTTGCATAGTAAACAGCACTTCCTACAGTTTCTCTTCCATGACCTCCAACTAATGTAGACAAATAGGGTTTTGCCAATTGATATTTCATATTTTCTTCTTTAGAACCAAATGGAAAACTAGTCACATGATGCTTAACCCATTTGGTAGGTGTCAAACTTTTCTCCACATAAACTCCCATATGACCTAATTTTTTTTCTACTTCTAAATTCACAAAAGGCTCAATAATTGTATATATTTCTCCAACAATCCCTATTCTTATAGGGTTTTTGCTTTTGTCTATTGGAATATTTTTAAGACTATACTCGACTTCATCCATTAATTTAAGCATCTTCTCTGCCCCAAAGGTATTCTCAATATTTTTATAGTATTCCTCCATTATAGCGTCCACTTCATAACTATCTATTGCATAAGCCCTTTTTTCATTAGACAATTGAGTTAGATAATCTGCTTTTTGAATAAGTTTCCATCCAAGTTTACCAGCCTTTATTACATCTTTATAACTATTTATATTTAAAGCTTTTGAAAGTCCTTCTTTCAATTGATCTAATCCTTCAGATATAGGATCAAACACTATCATATCTACCTCGTAACCCAAATCCCACAATATATTTTGCTCTAATACAGAATAATATCCAAATCTACAAGGTCCACAGCTTCCAGTTATGAGAATAGTGTCTGCACCTTTTTCAATACTTTCTATATAATTGCCAATATTCACTTTAAAAGGTAAACATATATTTTCTGGGGAATATTTGGTGCCTATCTCTAAAGTTCTAGAACTACACCTTGGAGGCGGTACTACTTCTTGACCTAATTCTTCTAAAAATGCTTTCCCAGCAATATACACATTACCTAAGTGTGGAAATGTTAAAATCATCTTTATCCCTCCATTTCATCATATCTATAAAGGCTTCTACCCTAGTGTCTATACCAGCTTCCCCTGTTTGTTCATCCAATGTGAGAAGAGTAAATGGTATTCCTTTATTTTTAGCTTTTCTTTCTATTAAATCTATAAGTATAGAATCTATTCCGCATCCAAATGACGATAAATATATTATTCCATCTACTTCATCTCTTTCTATAAGACTAAAAGCTGAACCAACTATTCGCCTTCCATAAGTCCAAAACATTCTTTTGGGCAACTGAGCAGAATAATATATTATCTCATCTTTATTAACCATTTCAGGAGTCATCACCTTTATTCCCTTGTTGATTAATTTTGAAATAATATTCATATTTAGGTACTCATCATATATATTATATGGATGTCCTACAACCATAATACTCATATCATGTTTTTTTGAATTATAATTTAAATCTACAAATGTTTTATTGTACATCTTAATTGCTTCTATAGGAATTACTCCTTTGCTTAAAAGATATAAGTATCTTTGATAGGATTCTTCAGCTTTTTTATAAGCATTTCTTATTTTAGAACTATTTTTAATTACACATTTCCCAGCTTCATAAACAGCTTTTTTATATTTCGAACTAGTATAGCTATTCTTTCTTAAATTTATATTGGTATCAATTATAGGAGGTAAATCTTCTATAGAAAATTTCACCATATCAGGAAGTCCTAAAATTTTAGGACAGCAGTATTCCATTTTTCGAATACTAATTATTTTAGGTATAAATATATAGTCTACTTTATCTTTTAAATAATCTACATGACCATGAAATACTTTTACTGGAAGGCAACATTCATCCACACAGCTAAGAACTCCACTGTTTAATATCTCTTTATTGCTCTTTGGAGACACAACTACTTTAGCTCCAAGTTCCTCAAAAAATTCAGCCCATAAAGGATAATAATCATAGAAAAGCATCCCTCTTGGTATCCCGATTTTACACATAAAAAAACCCCTCCAATCGTCATTAGTATATTATTGACAGATTGGAAGGATAATATAACAAAAATATTACATTAAAATTCAATCTTCATATTCATCTAATTCATCCATATTCATCAGATAATATAGATTTATCATAGAAGCTAATATTTCTTCTTTACTTGTAATTCTTGGATCTAATGAAATTTCTATATAATCCATAAAATCCTCTGGCTTTT
>JAKPAR010000371.1 GCA_029779375.1 Bacillota bacterium
ATTGGCTAATACAATTCCAAGCATATGTTCCCCTACTATGCTAGCAGAAGGTACAGCACATACATCAGAACGTTCCACTTGAGCCAACGCTACTTTTTTAGTCACCATATCCACACTATTTAATGGTTTTTTCAATGTTGGTATAGGTTTCATAGTACATCTAATTATAATATCTTCTCCATTTGATATTCCTCCTTCTATACCTCCAGCATTGTTAGTAACTCTATAGTATCCATTGTCATCATAAAAAATTTCATCATGAACTTCCGAACCATATTTTCCGCTAAATTCATGCCCCAAACCTATTTCCACACTCTTAATTCCTGGTATACTCATGATTGCCTGTGCTATTTTCCCATCTAATTTACTATCCCAACTTATATGGTTTCCTAATCCTATAGAAACTCCACTAGCTACAATCTCAATACTTCCCCCCAAAGTGTCTCCAGCATCTCCTGTTTTTTGTATTTTTTTTAAAATATCACTTTCTGCTTTGTCATCTATAACGCGCACAGGAGAAGAATCAGCATTTTTTATTTCATCCAAAAATGTTCCTGAATACAAAGTTTTCTTTGATTTAATACCTCCTATTTCTATGACATGGCTATATATCTCAATATTAAATTTTTTAAGCATAAGTTTACAAATACTTCCTATAGCTACTCTCATAGCTGTTTCCCTAGCACTAGCTCTTTCTAATACATTTCTAATATTAGTCTGATTGTATTTAATAGCTCCTGAAAAATCTGCATGACCTGGTCTTGGTCTTGTTATTTCAGATAATTCCTTTAAACACCCTCTATTTGCTATAGAAATACCAATAGGATTTCCAGTAGTTAAACCATTGTATACACCAGATAATATATTTACTTCATCCATTTCTATACTCATTCTTTCACTTCTACCAAAACCTTTTTGTCTTCTTTTCAATTCATTGTTTATAAAATCTAAATCTATTTCTAGATTTGCAGGAATTCCCTCAACTATACCTGTCAGTTGCTCTCCATGAGATTCACCTGATGTCAAAAAACGAATCATATTTTCACCACCCTATATATTTTACAAAAAACTTCTACCTATGAAGGTAGAAGTTTTTGATATTTTCAATATTTTTCCCTATACTGCATACTTCTTTTAGTACTTCTTCTCTACTTTGAACAGGTAAATCATCCGTTCCAGAAACAAAATAGTTTCCTAAATATTTTACATCAATAGATTTAAAAAATAAATCAACAGTTTTCACAGAAGCATCAAATTGATCATGTGAAAAAGGTGCTCCTCCTACAGACAAAAAAACGCCTATTCTATCTTCATCTTTCCTATATTTCTTTTTCAATGAATATTTCATTGAAAAATATTTTTGGCACCTATCTATAACTATTTTAGACAAACTACTGACTGTATTGAAATATAATGGAGAAGCCAATATAAATATATCACTTTCATCAAAATATTTATAAACTATTTGCATATCATCTTTTATTACGCATTCTCCAGTTTTTTCACAATATCCACAAGCAGTACAAGAATATATTTTTAAATCTTTTAAATACAATTTATCTATAATATAATCATTTTCACTCATGCCTTTTAAAAGAGTGTCCAAAATCAAATCTGTATTTTGGCCTTTTCTTGGGCTACCCATAAGGGCTATCACCTTT
>JAKPAR010000372.1 GCA_029779375.1 Bacillota bacterium
CCTCTTGTGATACCTGCACCATCTCCACCAACATAAAGTCCCTTTATATTGGTTTCAAAATTACCGGTAGTTAGGACTTTATTTGAATAAAACTTGACTTCTACTCCATAAAGAAGAGTTTCATCACTAGTAAGGCCGGGAGCTACATTATCTAGAGCAATGATCATTTCATCTATATCTTTTAAAAGTCTATGAGGAAGAACTAGACTTAAATCTCCAGGAACTGCATCTTTTAAAGTAGGGATGATATTGTTCCTATATAGTCTACTTTCACTGGTTCTTCTCCCCCTTTAAAATCTCCATATCTTTGTACAAGTACCTTATTTCCAGAAAGCATATTTCCAAGTTTAGCTATATGCATACCATATTCAATAGGAGAATTGAAAGGTTTTGTGAAGTGTTTTGTAACTAATAGTGCAAAATTCGTATTTGGAGTTTTTAGTTCATCAGATTTATAGCTGTGACCATTCACAACAGCTAAATTTCCATCATAGTATTCTGTAGATACTTCTCCACCAGGATTTGTACAAAAAGTTCTTACTTTATCATCAAAAGTTGGAGTATAGTATATGAGTTTACTTTCATACATGGCTTCATTTAGTTCTTCCATTATTTCATTTCTTGTTTCCACTCTAACTCCTATATCAACATCTCCTGTTTCTGTATCAATGTCATGTTTCATGCACAATTTTTTCAGCCAATCAGAGCCTTCTCTACCCACACAGATAATCACTTTATCAGCATAATATTCTTTATCAGCAATGACACCTTTTATATTTCTATTATCATCAATTAAAATGTCTTCAACTGGATTTTTAAAACTCAAGTCAATTCCCAAATCTTTTAGATGCTTTTCTATTTTAGCATAAATAGTATATCCTACTTCTGTTCCCATATGCCTTATGGGACATTCCACAAGTTTTAAATTGCTTCTTATAGCTTTTTTTCTTATATCGTGGATTTTGTCTTTATAGTCAATTCCATAGACTCTTTTATCAGCACCAAAATCTAAATAAATATTATCAACATATTTAATTAATTCTTGAGTTTTTTCATATCCAATATATTCTGGAAGGTTGCCACCTACATCTGGAGACAAAGACAATTTTCCATCTGAATAAGCACCTGCACCTGCAAAACCAGTTGTGATATTGCAAGGATTGCAATTTACACATATACCAGTTTTCCTTTTAGGACAAATTCTTTTTTCAATTGAATTTCCTTTTTCTAAAATAAGTATTTTTTTATCTGGATTCAATTTTTTTAGCTCTAGTCCAGTAAATATTCCACAAGGACCAGCTCCCACAATTATTACATCATAGTTCATTTGATAATCCCCCCTAGATTGCTTTCCTATCTAATAATACCCTTATTTGCATGTAATTTATACTTAAATATTTTTTCATGATTTCCAGCATAAATTTCAAATCCATATTATAATAAATATCTATTTTTAGCAATATATGAAAATATGAAATTACAATAAATAATAGAATTAACTTGATGCATAGAATATAAATATAAATTAATTAAACATACATTTTTCCAGTAGATTTACATCTAATATTTTTATGACATTTCTATCAAAATCTATGATGCCTTCTTCCTTCATATTTATTAACTCTCTTGACAAAGATGGTCTTTGTACATTTAACATTTCTGCCATTTTTTTTCTCGAATATGGCAAAGTCAAAAATACCGTTTTTTGCTTTTTATATTCTTCTAGCAATATGTTTGCCACTTTTTTCCTTATGGTTTCATATGACAAATTTCTTATTTTTCCGCTTAACATGAGAATTCTGTCGGAAAGAACTGTCATAAAATTGTTTAAAAATTTGTCGTTTCTACTGCAAAGCTTTATTATGTCGTTTTTTTGGACAAACATAATTTTTGTATCATCTGTGGACACAATAGTTGAAGGATAGACATTCTTCTCTGAAAACACTAATGCTTCGCCAAAGATATTTCCTTCGCTAAAGTTGTTTAGGGCAATGACTTTTCCAGAGGGAAATATCTTCTGGACTTCGACTTTTCCTTCAAGTATCATACCTAAATTGGTGCATTTGCTTTCCTCAAGAGCAATTATTTCATCTTTTTTATATGTATTTATATTATAGGATGTTTCCTTTAAAAGTGCTTCTATTTCTTCTTTAGATATATTTTTAAAGAGTACACATTTATCTAATGCAGGAATAATATTTTTCATTTTGACCTCCAATGGGATAATATAGATTATCACCATTTTAATATAAAATGTTTGCTAAATCAACAAAAGACATAGTACTAAACAAAAAAATTAGCCATTGAAAGATGGCGTATTTTTTTGTAGAATTAAATATGACTTTACTTTAAGGAGCTGGTTTAGTGTTTAAAAAGAAAAGTAAGAAATATTATTTTACAATATTTTTAATTTGTCTAGCAATTGTAACAGGATTGTTCTTTTATTTTAAGTCTCTAGTTACAAAGGAAACAAGCATTTTGTCAGATACAGTGGAAGAACAAGTGTCAAAAATATTGGAGTTGTCTACGGTTAAATACAATTATACAAATGTGGTTTCATATAAGGACAACAAGAAATTCAATGAAATGAATATCCCATTTACAAGCAAGGGGTTCCTAATCAAGTACAGTGGCTATATAAAGGCAGGAATAGATTTAGAAACTGTAGAAGTGAATGTAAAGGATAAAAAGAGTGTAGAAATTGTATTGGACAAGCCAAAGGTATTTGACAATGTAATAAATGAGGAAGATGTGTATGTTTATGATGAAAGAGAGTCCATATTTAATCAATTAAAAATTGAAGATCTATATGATGTTCTTGTAAAAGAAAAGACAAATATGGAGGAAGAAGTCATAAATAAAGGTCTTCTAAACGAGGCACAAAAAAATGCAGAAGAGATTCTCAACTCTTTCCTACAAAATATGGGTTTCGAAAACATAAAAATTTTGTTTAAATAAAATACTAACAAAAAACATCCTATTGAAAATATAGGATGTTTTTTGTTGACAAATTAAAAAAAATGCAGTACTATATCCATATAAACATATAACCATATAGGAATATCGGCATATAATATAGCGAGGAGGAATTTACATGGGAAAGAAAACAAAACTATATTTGCTTACAGGTTTTTTAGGATCAGGGAAGACAACTTTTTTGACTAATACATTAAATGATTTATCGGAGAAAAGGGTAGGAGTCATAATGAACGAGTTTGGGAAAGTAGGTATAGATGGAACTATAATCAAAAAAGAAGATATGGAGCTTATAGAAATAAATAGAGGTTCTATATTTTGTTCTTGCCTACAACTTTCCTTTGTATCTGCTCTTGTAGATATGGCAGATAGGGATATGGATTATGTCTTTGTAGAGAGTTCTGGACTTGCAGATCCGTCAAATATAGGAGAATTTTTAGAGGCAGTAGAAGTTGCAAAGGGTGATGTATACGACTACAGTGGGGCAATTTGTATAGTAGATGGATTGAACTTTTTAGAACAAATAGAAGATATAGAGACGGTAGAAAGACAACTTAAATTTTGTCATTTAGTAGTTATAAGCAAAGTGGATTTAATAGATGAAGATAAATTGGTGAAAATCATAGAGAAAATAAAAGAAATTAATGATAGTGCGGAAATTCAAACAGCTATAAATGGCAAAATGGACTACAATTTTTTAGAAAAAGATCTTCTAAAAAAAGGATGGATTGATTCGGAAGATACAACCAATACCCCAGATAATAAGCCAAAGACTTTGACTTTAACTTATGAAGGTGAACTGACTAAAGAAGAACTTACAAGATTTTTAGATATTATAAAAGCAGATAGTTATAGAATAAAGGGCTTTTTCAAACTTGAAGATGGATGGAATCAAGTGGATGTAGTAAATAAAAAAATAGATTATAAATTGACTGACAAAGAAGAAACTACTTCTCAATTGGTGATTATATCGAAAATAGGACCTCAAATAATAAGACCTATATTTAATGCTTGGGAGAGTGTAGTGGGTAAGGAAATGAAATTAAGATAAATGAGGGGATGATTGCATGGATAAACTACTTAATTATTTTAAAATACTTTCAGATGAAACTAGACTTAGAATAATGATACTTTTATATCATAGAGAATTTTGCGTGTGTCAATTGTGTGGAATAACTGGCATACCTCAACCCAATGTATCTAAACACCTTGCAAAACTTAGAGATATGGGGTTTGTAAAAGATGAAAGAAAAGAACAATATATCTTTTATTCTTTGAATATTGAAGGGGAATTGTTTGAAAATATACTTCAAAATATAGTAGATAATGTAGAGGATTATCCAATTTTGAAGAAAGATTTAGAAAAAAGCAAGGCTGCTGAAAAATATATAGAATTGGCTAATAAGAAATAAAAGCTATAGGTGGTGAGATTGTTGGTAGTGTTTAATTGGATAAATGATCAAATGCTTAAGATGAAATGGCTATTTGAACTTGTGGAGAAATTAGTTGAAAATGTATTTGGATTATCTATGGAGAGCAAAATTGGGGGAAGTGTACATTTCTTCATCTATGACACAATAAAGATTTTCATATTGTTGTCAGTGCTTATATTTTTAATTTCCTATATACAAAGTTACTTTCCACCTGAAAGGACAAAGAAAATTCTTGGAAGAATTAGAGGAATAAAAGGGAATATAATAGGAGCACTATTAGGTACTATAACTCCTTTTTGTAGTTGTTCAAGTATACCTATTTTTATAGGATTTACATCAGCAGGCCTTCCTATAGGAGTCACATTTTCATTTTTAATATCTTCACCTATGGTGGATTTAGCTTCTCTTATGCTATTGATGTCTTTTTTTGGTGGCAAAATTGCCATAGCTTATGTTGTTGTAGGAGTGGTTTTGGCAGTTATAGGGGGAGCTATAATACAAAAATTAAATATGGAAAAGTATATTGAAGATTATGTATGGAGTGTCGAATCCGCTGAGTTAGAGCTAGATGAATTAACTAGGAAAGATAGAGTAGATTTTTCTAGAAATCAGGTAAGGGATATAATTGGTAGAGTTTGGCCATATATTTTAATTGGAGTAGGAATTGGAGCAACAATTCACAATTGGATTCCGCAGAGTATTATAGAGAAAATTTTGGGAGAGAACAATCCATTTTCTGTTCTTATAGCTACACTTGTCGGAGTACCTGTTTATGCTGATATATTTGGCACTATTCCAATAGCAGAAGCTTTGATTGCAAAAGGGGTTGGTATAGGTACAGTTTTATCTTTTATGATGGCAGTGACAACTCTTTCCTTACCTTCTATGATTATGCTTAGCAAAGTTATAAAGCCAAAATTGTTAGCAACATTTGTAGCCATTGTGACAATAGGTATAATGATTATAGGATATGGATTCAATGCATTTTCATATATATTTTTATAATCCATGGGAGGGATAAAAATGATAATTAAGATATTAGGTGTAGGCTGTTCAAAATGCGAAAAACTTGAAAAAAACGTAAAAAAGGCAGTAGAGGAACTTGGTATTGATGCTACTGTAGAAAAAGTAGAGGATTTAAAAGAAATAGTGAGCTATGGAGTTATGACTAGTCCTGCACTTGTAATTGATGGAAAAGTTGTTTTTGCAGGCAAGGTCCCAAGTACAAAGGAAATAAAAAAATTGTTTTAGTTTTAATTCTAAACTCCCCGCATATAATTAGAACATAAAGGAGGGAGGTTAGTTGTTTAGAAAGGTAAAATTGATCCTTTTGTCATTTGTATTAGTGATCATAGTTGTTGTAGTAGGAAATGCAATACATACAAATTTAACTAGGAAAGGAATAGATTATGACAATAAGGATGTGTATAAGAGTCATGATGATAGAAACTTAGCTATACTTATTGAAGTAGATAAAAAACTACTTTATTTAATAGATTTAGATACAAACGAAATTGTTAAACAATATGTTGTAGCTACAGGAAAAGCTGATACTCCCACACCTTTAGGTACTTTTAAGATCGTTGAAAAAGCTGCATGGGGTGGTGGGTTTGGCTCTAGATGGATGGGACTTAATGTACCTTGGGGGAAATATGGAATTCATGGTACAGATAAGCCGAATTCTATAGGATATAATGCATCTCCTGGTTGCGTCAGAATGAGAAATAGTGATATAGAAGAACTTTATTCATTAGTTAAATATGATACTACAGTTACTTTGGTCAAAGGCGATTTTGGACCTTTTGCTTATGGTTTTAGAGTGCTTAAACCTGGGGACAGAGGAGCGGATGTGCAAGAAGTTCAAAAAAGATTGAAACAAAGAGGATATTATGAAGGCTCCATAGATGGGGTTTATGGAGATGGAACTAAATATGCACTATTAAAGTTTTTGAAAGACAACAATCTTCCAATTACTGATAGAATAGATTCGAATACATATAAAAAACTAGGGATAATTCTTATGGATTAACTCTTTACAAAAACAATAGTTTCTCTTATAATGGTCTAGTTGGATATTAACTTATATATATTATTACATGCATTAGGAGATGAGTTTTATGGTATGTAAAAGATATGAAATTAGACGTGGTCAACTGCTATATAGGGACGAACTACAGTTTAAGTCTTTAATTCATGAGCTTTTATGGAAGGTCATGATGAGAGGCAAGGGCTTTTATATAAGAGAAATGCATCATAACTAAATTTTATGGGAAAACTTCTACTTTAATTTGAGTAGAAGTTTTTTTCATGGTTAATCTATATGTATTAGGGTATATAAAAAATGAGAAATATTTAGGGAGGTAAAAAGTTTATGTTATCTGAAAAATTACTTAAAGAGTTAAATGAGCAAATTAAATATGAAATGTATTCATCAAATTTGTATTTAGCTATGGCAGCATATTGTGCAAGTGAAGATTTGGATGGTTTTGCAAATTATTTTATAGTTCAAGCCGAAGAAGAAACTTTTCATGCTATGAAATTTTTCAATTATATAAATGAGATGGATGGAAGAGTAAATATTTTAGGGATTGAAGAACCTAAAAATGATTATGAATCTGTATTGGAAGTATTTAAAGTTTCTCTTGAACACGAAAAAAGTGTTACAGCTAGAATATATAAATTAATGGATATAGCAATGGAAGAGAAAGAACATGCAACAATTAGCTTATTGAAATGGTTTGTTGATGAACAAGTAGAAGAAGAGAATAGTATGAAGAGTGTTCTAAAAAGACTTGAAAGAATAGGAGAAGATTCTCATGGATTATATATGCTAGATCAAGAATTGGCACAAAGAGTGTTTACTCCACCAGTTGATACTGCAAATTAGTTAAAAAGGATAGGTCGATTTGACCTATCCTTTTTAGTATTTAAATGTATTTATCTAGTTGTTCCTCCACCACTCATATTCCTTTGAGCCATTTCTACTAATCTCTTAGTCATATTTCCACCAACATATCCATTTTGTCTTGATGGTAGATTACCTTTATCCATTGTTTCGTAATTTGCCATACCAAGTTCACTAGCAATTTCTACTTTCATTTGATCCAATGCTTGACGTGCACCTGGAACTAAAATTTTATTACTTCCAGTATTGTTAGTAGCCAATTCTTTCAACTCCTTTCATGATTTTTATAAATTATTATGAATTAACTTGGTGTAGTAGTATTATGTGTAGAAAAATATCTTATAAACCATGTAATTTTTTCATTTCATAATTTAAATTTCTAATACATCCATAAATATCTTTTTTCAAAAAATGTTATTTAAAATAGTATTCCAAATTTTAGATTAATTATTTTTAATAAATAGAAGGGGTTGTTTTGCATATCAAAAATTCCCGAAAAGAGGAAATGTGTCCGAGAAAATGAATTAATAAAAATGTCTATATTCCAATTCAAAACATATATATTGTAGGTATAGTGCGGAAAATAGGAAATTACATATATTATTTACTGACAATTTAATTTGTTTTGCCATTTTTAGATGAATATTAAATGGCATGAATGTTGCTTTAATTTATTTTGAATATAATAAATTGAGGTTTATTGTCAGGAAGGATGATCTTATATGACTAATTTTTTATTTTCAAATGTAGATACTATAGAATTGGCTACTAAATATGGTACTCCACTGTATGTTGTATCGGAAGATCTTATTGTAGATAGATGTAAAGAAATTAAGAAGGATTATATACAAAAATTCAAAAATACGATGGTAGCTTATGCAAGTAAAGCATTTTTAACAAAGGAAATGGCTAGAATTATAAAAAGAGAAGGATTTGGAATGGATGTGGTTTCAGGAGGAGAATTGTATACTGCCATACAGGTGGATTTTCCAATGGAAAAAATAATATTTCATGGAAACAACAAAACAAGAGAAGAAATAGAAATGGCTGTGCAAAATGGAGTAGGAAGAATAGTAGTCGATAATTTTTTAGAATTGAAATTAATTGAAGAAATAGCTGAAAAATATAACAAAAAAATGAATATATTATTTAGGATAACTCCTGGAATAAATAGTCATACTCATAGATATATACAAACAGGTCAAATTGATTCAAAGTTTGGTATTCCTTTGGATAAAGAAATTATCTATAAATTCATAAATACTGCGATGAATTCTCAGTATGTAGATCTTAAGGGTTTTCACTTTCATATAGGTTCTCAAATTCATGAAAATACTGCTCATGTAAAGGCTATTAATATACTTGTAAAGCTTGCGAAAACTGCGAAAGAGGATTTAGGATTTATTACGAGAGAAATAAATGCAGGTGGAGGATATGGAATTCGCTATGGGCAAGGTGAATGTAGAAAACCTATTTCATATTATACTGATGCTATGATGAAAGAGTTAATAGATGGATGTGAGAAATATGGACTTGAAAGGCCAATGCTTATTATTGAACCAGGGAGATGGATTGTAGGTGAAGCTGGAATAACTCTTTATACAATTGGTTCGATAAAAGAAATTCCGGGAGTGAGAACTTATGTTGGCATAGATGGCGGAATGCCTGACAACCCAAGACCAGCGTTATATGGGGCAAAATATGAAGGCGTAATTGCAAATAAGATAGATAAAAAGCCTATACAAAATGTGACAATTGCAGGAAAATGCTGTGAGACTGGAGATATCCTTATATGGGATTTAAATGTTCCTCAAATTGAAACGGGTGATATTTTAGCCGTATTATCTACTGGAGCATATAATTATTCTATGGCAAGTAACTACAATAGAATACCAAAACCAGCTGTTGTAATGTTAAGGGAAGGGAAGGATAGATTGATAGTGAAAAGAGAGACCTATGATGATATACTTAAAAATGAAATATAAATGTATATTGTTTTGGGAGTGATGAAAATATGAAGTTTACTAAAATGGAAGCAGCAGGAAATGACTTTGTTTTATTTGATGGGTTTGTATATGATATTGATGATTATTCAAATTTGGCTAAGAAGGCATGTGATAGGCATTTCAGTGTAGGTGCTGATGGCATAATGATTTGTAAAGATAGTTCTGTAGCAGATATAAAAATGATTTATTACAATTCGGATGGTTCTTTGGGAGAAATGTGTGGAAATGGTATAAGATGTTTTTCAAAATATGTATATGAAAAGGGTTTAGTTGAAACAAAGAATTTTGCAGTAGAAACTCTTGCGGGCATTAAGAATATAGTTCTTGATACTGATGAAAATAACAAGGTATTGTCTGTAAAAGTAAATATGGGATATCCAATATTTGAAAGTAAAAAGATACCTGTAGATATAAATCGTGAAAAAGCTATATTGGAGACAATAAATATTGAGGGAAGAGATTTGATCTTTTCTTCGGTACTTGTAGGAGTTCCTCATGTAGTTATATTTGTAGATAGTATTGACAATATAGATGTAAATGGATTGGGTAGAAAAATTGAAGTTCATCCCATGTTTCCTAAAAAGACAAATGTAAATTTCGTTGAAGTAAAAGATAGAAGAAATATAAATATTTATACTTGGGAAAGAGGAGCAGGTAGGACACTAGGATGTGGTACTGGTTCTTGTGCTAGTGTAGTTATAGGATATATGATTGAAAAACTAGACAGTGCGGTAAATGTAGTGACTGAAGGCGGTTCTATTCAAGTAGAGATAAAAAATGGTTTTGAAATATATATGAGAGGTGGTGCAAACATTATTTGCACGGGGGAATTTTTTAATATATAGTGGATTGTTTAATATAAATATTGTATACTTATTTTGTAGGATGACCTTTGTTTAGATCGCTAGGTTTAAATAAGGGTCATTTATATGGCTAAAGGAACGTATTTTTAAGTAAAAAATGTTAAAGGAGGGTTTATTTTGGAGCAATTGCTTTTAGGTATCAAAAGTCTTACATATCAACAGGTGATTATGTATTTTATTGGTGGTGTACTTATTTATTTGGCTATTAAAAAAGAATATGAACCTATGCTTTTGTTGCCTATAGGATTTGGTGCAATATTAGCTAATATTCCTGTGATACCTGGCGTTCCAGGAATAGCAAGTGATGAAGGAGTTTTAGGTATATTAAAAAATGCAGGTATTTTAAATGAACTTTTTCCAGCACTTATATTTATAGCAGTAGGAGCTATGATTGATTTTACACCACTTTTGCAGATGCCTTCAATGTTGTTTTTTGGTGCGGCTGCACAATTTGGTATATTTATGACTATATTGTTCGCACTGCTTTTAGGTTTTGATATAAAGGAAGCTGCTTCTATAGGAATAATAGGTGCTGCTGATGGACCAACCTCGATATTTGTTGCTTCAAGATTTGCGAAACACTTGTTAGGACCTATTTCTGTAGCTGCATATTCTTATATGTCATTAGTTCCTATTATACAACCAGCCATTATAAAATTATTGACTACTAAAAATGAAAGAAAAATAAGAATGGAATATAAAGAAGTGAAAGTATCGAAAACTGTAAAAATATTGTTTCCGATAATTGTTACAATCATTGCAGGAATAATTGCACCTATAAGTGTTACTTTGATAGGTTTGTTGATGTTTGGGAATCTAATTAGAGAGAGTGGAGTTTTAGATAGACTTTCTGAATCGGCACAAAATGAGCTTGCAAATTTGGTTACACTTTTACTAGGTATAACCATAGGATCTACTATGAGTGCAGAAGCTTTTTTGAACATTCAAACAGCCAAGATTATGGCTTTGGGATTGTTTGCATTTGTATTTGATACAGCAGGTGGGGTACTGTTTGCAAAGTTTTTAAATTTATTTGTTAAAAACAAGTACAATCCTATGGTAGGAGCTGCTGGAATTTCTGCTTTTCCAATGTCGGCAAGAGTTATACAGAAACTTGCGAAGGAAGAAGATCCAAGTAACTTTATTTTGATGCAGGCAGCTAGTGCGAATGTAGCTGGTCAAATTGGTTCTATTATTGCTGGAAGTGTAGTATTAGCATTACTTTCCTAGGAGGGATAATATGGGACTTAAAATGCTTTTATATGGAATGGGAACTACTTTCACTATACTTATAATTTTTTATTTTGCTATTAAGCTTCTTGTGAAACTTTTTCCAGAAAAATAATATGTAAAGGGCTCTAGTGTTGAGGTTAGTTAAAACTAGCTTCAATACTAGAGTTTTTTTATGGAATTGAAAGGAACTTTTAATAGAGTTTTAACGTATTATGTAGTGCAAAGAATTGAAGGAGGAATAGAAATGAACAGAAATTATAGATATGAAGATTTAGAAGGCTCAGATAGTTCTTTAGCTAGAGCTTATGTGCCATTTCAATTTATGAATCAAGTATATTCTAAAGAAGAAGCTCTTAAAAGAGGAACGTTATTTCCTGAATTGTATAGACCTTATAAATATAGCAATAGATATTGATGGAGGTGTTTTGCATGGATAGAGAACAAGTATGTTCATTAAGAGAAATCATGGAAGTAGATTTTGTAATAAAGGAGACAGCCTTATATTTAAATACTCATCCTACTGATGAAAGGGCTCTTCGACTACACAATACCTACTCTCAAAAACTTAAGGAGTTAGAATCTATTTATCAAGCGAAATATGGACCTTTGACAAATCATGAAATGAGTCAATTTCCTTGGGCATATATCAATGAACCTTGGCCTTGGGAATTTGATTTCAGCCTTTGCTAGAAGGAGGTTATAATATGTGGATTTATGAAAAAAAGCTTCAATATCCAGTTAGAGTTGACACATGCAATCCTACTTTAGCTGCTATGATTATAGAACAGTTTGGAGGACCTGATGGAGAATTATCAGCAGGGATTAGATATTTAACACAGAGGTGGACTATGCCTACAAATGAAGGGAAAGCCACATTGACAGATATAGGCACAGAAGAATTAGCCCATTGGGAAATTATTGGGACTATAGTGTGGAAGTTGGTAAAAGATGCACCAAAAGAAGCAATACAAGGCACTCCTTTTGAAACTCATTATGTAAATCATGGGAAAAGTCCTTTTCCACATAGTGCAGCAGGAGAGGCTTGGACTGCAGCATATATACAATCCAAAGCAGATCCAATAGCAGATTTACACGAAGATATGGCAGCAGAAGAAAAGGCAAGAGCTACCTATGAATACTTGATTAGAGTTAGTGACGACCCAGGAGTAAATGAAACTTTAGGTTTTTTAAGACAAAGAGAAATAGTTCATTTTCAAAGGTTTGGAGAAACACTACAAATTGTTCAAGAAGAAATAAATAGAAAGAAATATTATTAAAAATAGAAAATAGCCCCAATTGGGGCTATTCCTTATCTGTTAAATTTTCTTCTCCCATCTCTACTAATTTTCTAGTCATTAATCCTCCAACTTTTCCTCCATAAAAAATATTTTTAGTATTATCTATAGTTTTGTCTTGGGTAATATCAAGACCTAATTCCTTACTCATTTCGGCTTTAAATTGTTCAAGTCCTACTCTTGCATTGGGATCGATTTTCTTCATTTTATCACTCCTTATTTTTTAGACTTATATGTATTTTTTGCATTATATTCGATACAATACTAGGAATAAAATAGAAAAAATTATTTTGAAAGGAACTATTGTTGACTTTTATATTCATATATCGTATTATATAAATATAAGGATAAAGAGAGGATGCAAGCAATGAATCCAGATAAAAAATTATTAGAAGAAAAAGCAGAAATACTAAAAGCTATATCACATCCAGTAAGGCTTTGTATAGTTAGAAGATTATTGATTGAAGGAGAAAAAAATGTAACTGAAATGCAAAATTGTTTAGAAGCTCCTCAATCAACAGTTTCTCAACATCTAGCTAAATTGAGAGCATCTGGCATTATAGAAGGAAAAAGAGAAGGCACTGAAATTTATTATAGTGTAGTGAATGAAGATGTGAAAAAAATAATAAAAGCAATATTTTAATTTTTTATGTTTAAATTTGTTACATATTTAACAATTTGTCTTGTATGCAGTATATCGCAATATCTACATATTTAAATTATACGATAAAAGGAGGAAACTGAAATGCCAAAAAAGGTTTTAGTAGTTGGTGGAGTAGCTGGTGGAGCTACTACTGTAGCTAGACTTAGAAGATTGGATGAAGATGCTAAAATAATATTGTTTGAAAGAGGTGAATATATTTCTTTTGCAAATTGTGGTCTTCCATATTATATTGGTGGAACTATTGAATCGAGGGATTCACTATTGGTGCAGACGCCAGAAGCTATGAAAAAGAGATTTAATATTGATGTAAGGACAAAAAATGAAGTAATCAAAATATATAGAGATGATAAAGAAGTTGAAGTAAAGGATTTGAATACAGGAAATATTTATAGGGAATCCTATGATGTTTTAGTATTGTCTCCAGGGTCTACACCTCTAAAACCACCAATTTCCGGGATTGATGCACCAAATATTTTTACTCTTTGGAATATATCCGATACAGATGCTATAAAAGGATATATTGAGAAGAATTGTCCTAAAAAAGCTGTAGTAGTTGGTGGAGGATTTATAGGTCTTGAAATGGCTGAAAACTTACATGCACTTGGACTTGAAGTTTCTATAGTAGAAATGTTAAATCAAGTTATGGCACCTCTTGATTTTGAAATGGCAGAAATAGTTCATGAACATATTAGGTCAAAGGGTGGAAAACTTCATTTAGGTGATGGAGTGAAAAAATTCGAATACAAAGATGGCAAAACATATGTAGTTTTGCAAAGTGGGATTAGTATTGAGGCAGATTTGGTCATATTGTCAATAGGCGTAAGGCCAAATGGTCAATTGGCAAAGGATGCTGGTTTGGATGTAAACGAAAGAGGCGGGATAATAGTTGATGAATATTTAAGAACTTCTGACAAAAATATTTATGCTATTGGAGATGCTATAGAAGTGGTGGATTTTGTCAATGGAAATAAAACTATGGTTCCTTTGGCTGGTCCAGCAAATAAACAAGGAAGAATTGTAGCTGATAATATAGTGGGGAGAAACGAAAAATATAATGGTACTCAAGGAACCAGTATAGCTAAAATATTTGATATGACTGTGGCAACGACAGGAAACAATGAGAAGACATTGAATAGATTGGGAAAGAAGTATAAAGAAGATTATTTAATTTCTTTTATTCATGCAAAATCACATGCAGGATATTATCCACAAGCATTGCTTCTAACAATAAAGCTTATTTTTGACTTGAAAGGGAAAATATTGGGTGCCCAAATAGTTGGATATGATGGAGTAGATAAGAGAATAGATGTATTAGCTACTGCTATTCGCTTTGGAGGAACTATTTATGATTTAAAAGAATTGGAACTAGCTTATGCACCACCATATTCATCAGCTAAAGATCCTGTAAATATGTCTGGATTTGTAGCAGAAAATATATTGAACGGTGATGTAGAACCAATTCTTTGGAATGAAATGAAAGATTTAGATAGGGAAAAAATTATTATATTAGATGTAAGAGAAGCAGTTGAAAGAGAAATGGGATATATTGAGGGATCAATAAATATT
>JAKPAR010000376.1 GCA_029779375.1 Bacillota bacterium
CCCATTTCAATTTTTCAATTATACAAAGCAGTTAGAATGGAAAGAAGAAAAGGTAAAAAAAGATGTAGAAAAAATTGGAGGACTAGATGCAAGTATAGTCAAACATATCATAGGCATGGAAGAACCCTATAGATATAGAAACAATGTTCAAATTCCTGTTGGCCTTAAGGATGGAGAAATCGCTATAGGATTTTATGAAAGTGGAAGCTATAATATTGCAGACATAGACAATTGCGTCATTCAAACGGAAATCTCAAATGAAATAGTAAAAACAATAAAAAATTTCATGAAAGAATATAATTTAAAACCTTATGACAGAAAAAATAGAACTGGAAGTATACGCCATATTGGAATTAGGACAAATATAGAAAACAAAGCTATGGTGATAATAGTTACTGGTTCAAGGAATCTTCCATATTCTAAAGAGCTCATAAAAATACTTACTGAAAAATTTAAAGATATAATAAGTATATATCAAAATATAAATAGTGGAAATGGTCCAGTAGTATATGGAGAAAAATTCAAAAAATTATATGGGGAAGATAAAATAATAGATTGTATAGGAGATTTTAAATTTAGTATTTCTCCAAATTCTTTTTTCCAAGTAAATAGAGTACAGACAAAGATACTTTATGACAAAGTGAAAGAATATATGGATTTGAAAAGTGAGGACATAATATTTGATTTGTATTGTGGTATCGGGACTATATCACTCTACATGGCGAGACAAGCTAAAAAAGTATATGGAGTTGAAATAGTAGAGGAAGCAATAAAAGATGCAATAGAAAATGCCCGTTTAAACAATATAGAAAATGTAGAATTTATCTGTGGAAGCAGTGAAAAAATATTGCCTGAATTAAAAGAAAAAGGTATCAAGGTAGATAAAATAGTAGTGGATCCTCCAAGAAAAGGTTGTGATAGACAAGTACTAGATACAATAATAGAAATGAATCCAGAAAGAATAGTCTATGTATCTTGCAATCCATCAACTTTAGCCAGAGATTTAAAATACCTTTCAGAAAATGGATACAAAATCAAAGAAATTCAACCAGTAGACATGTTTCCGAGAAGTATTCATATCGAATGCGTAATAGGAATGCAAAGGAAAGATATGAAGTGATGCATTGGGGACGGTTCTTTTTGCATCAAATAAAACAATGAGAAATGAGTGATATTTTGTAAAAAGAACAAAGAAGAAGATTCCCTTAAGTTTTTTGCTTTAGAAGTTAGAATTAGTCCTATTTATTAAGTTGTAAATTATAGTATAATATACACAAGTATATGATATAAAGTAGGTGAAAAAATATGGCTTTTACTTTAGCTCATCCAGCAGTAGTAATTAATTTTACCAAAAAACATAAATCATATATAAATAATGCTGCAATGATTCTTGGAACTATGGCACCAGATTTTGAATATTTTATATATTTTAAGCCTATAGGAGTGATCGGTCATAGTATAAAAGGATTTTTATTAATAAATTTACCTTTAGTAATTTTATTATATTTAATTTTTTATAAAGTTATAAAAAATGACCTTATTTCAAACTTACCTAGTAGAATAAATCAACATTTATATGCACTATATAATGATAAAATAAAATTAATTAGTTTTAAGGAGTTTATTATTTTTTCATACTCATCTTTTATAGGAATGGCCACTCATGTAGTATGGGACAGTTTTACTCATAAAAATGGATTTTTTGTAAACAAAATAGATGTATTATCTAATACTATATTAAACATACCAATATACAAATATTTACAGCATGGTTCTACTATATTAGGTTTCATGATTATAATTGGATATATATTAAAGTTAGAAAAAGTTGAAGTTTATAATTACGATATAGATGAAAAAATAAAATATTGGTTACAGGTTTTATTAATTAGTATGCTAATATTTTTCACAGTTTTAAAAATAAAGGGAGATTTTTCTATTGGTGAGATGGTAATAACTATTATGAACAGTGGATTTTTATCGATATTGTTAGTTTCATCTATTAGAATTAATCTAAAAAAGATAAAAAGTAATTATTATTTATTATAAGAGGTGGAAACATGAATGATAATAAATTATTTACAGTAAAAACTTCTATGGGAAAAGAAGACTATCATAAGTTTTTATATATAGCTACATTCTTAAGGAGCAAGATAATAATCCCTTTTATATTTTTGATATCTGCATTGATGGCTGCTTTTCTTGCTTATAGTGAAAATCAATTTAGTGTGACAAAATTTATTGCTTTATGGATTGTATTAGCTATGGTAGCAATTCTTACAATAATTTTTAAGGTTGAAATGAGAAATAAACAGCGAATTAAAACTGACAAAACAGGAGTATTTAATGCAGAAGAAGTATTAGATTTCTATGAAGATTTTTTAATTATAAAGAGCACAGTATTTGAAGGGGAATCTAAGATTAATTATAGCCAGTTCTATCAAGTATTAGAATCAAAGGATTATTTCATTACTTATTTTAATGTGAACCAGGCTTCTTTAATTAGAAAAAAAGATATGGATAAGGAAACCATTGAAAAACTACGGTCTCTATATAAAAAAGTTATGGGGAAAAAGTATAAAAGAATTTAATAAAAAACACAGGAGAAAAATTTCTCCTGTGTTTTTTATTGTGAAAATATTTTCACAAATCTGTCAAAATAAGAAAAGTTTTTGCGTTGGTTTTACTACGGTAGGGTGATAACATTTATACAAATAATAAACTAAGGGGGAGTAAATATGGATTATTTACAAATTGCAAATAGCTTTCCCATGTGGTTAGCAGCAGGTTTAGCAATATCTTTGGCATTATTTCAAGCAATTATCTTTGCTAAAAAATCTTATAGTACAGGTAAAGAAATAGGACTTACAGAAGGACAAATGAAGAGTGCTATGAAAAGTAGTCTTATTACATCAGTAGGTCCTTCAGTTGTAATTTTAACAGGACTTTTATCATTATTAGTAACAGTAGGAGGACCTATGGCATGGATGAGATTATCCTTTATAGGTTCTGTAATGTTTGAGATGATGGCGGCAGGTTTTGGAACAGAAGCAGTAGGAGTTAAGATGGGAATAGATCCAATGACTAATGTAGCTTTTGCAAATGCAGTTTGGACTATGATACTTGGTTCCATTGGATGGATAATATTTGCTACTTTGACAGCAGATAAAATGGAAAAAGTACAGACGAAGTTTTCCAAAGGAGACAAAGGGATACTAGGTATTATATCTATATCTGCTATGTTAGGTTCTTTTGGTTCATTAGTATCTGGTCATCTAATTGCAATGAATAAAAATACTATTGCAGCATTAGTAGGTGGAGCTATAATGCTTATATTATCTCCTATAGCAGATAAAAAGAGTATAAATTGGCTTAAAGAATGGGCTTTAACCATAGCACTATTTGGTGGCATGGCAGTAGCAGCATTAATATAGTTTTAATAATAGAGGAGGTACAAAAGGATGAAAAAAACTGATCAATACGATGGAGTATATTTACCATATATAAATAAATGGGGGAAAATAACAGGTTTGCTAGGAATTTTATTATCTTTTGGACCAGCATTGGTACTTGCAGTGATATATGGTATTGTTCCTCCTATAAGTGCAATAATCACAGCATTTATAGCCATAGCATCAGCAGTAGGCGTAAATTGGATAGTAGAACCAATATCCTATTTCCCTATAATCGGGGTACCTGGAACATATATGGCATTTATAACTGGGAATATTTCAAATCTTAGAATTCCAGCTGCTGCGGTATCCCAAAATGTAGCAGGAGTAGAACCTGGCACAAATGAAGGAACTATAATAGCTACATTAGGTATGGCTACATCAGTTATTGTGAATATTGTGATACTTGCTTTGGGAGTATTTGCAGGTAGCGCGATTTTAGAATCACTACCTGAAAATGTAGTTACTTCATTTAACTATCTTTTACCAGCATTGTTTGGAGCAATATTTGTACAGTTTGCCCTTAAAAAGTTGAAATTAGCACCAGTAGCTTTAGGACTAGCATTAGGTTTAACGTTTGCTTTAAAAGCAGGAGTATTTAGTTTCTTGCCAGGTTATCCAAGTTATATGGTTACATTAGGTTCAGTATTTGGAACTATGGCTATAGGTACAAGTTTGTACAAAAAGAAACTTATATAAATTTAATATAAAGGAGGACTTAAATTGAACAAATCAGATATATTAAAATATTTAAATGATATAAGTGGAGAAGTAAAAGAATTGAGTTTAAGGATATGGAATAATCCGGAGACTTCTGGAAATGAAAAAGAATCATCTAATTTGTTTAGAAATATATTAAAATCTTATGGTTTTGAAATAAAAGAAATAGATGGAATGGAAAATGCTTTTATTGGTGAATATGGGAATGGATCACCTGTAATAGCAGTGTTAGGAGAATATGATGCATTGCCAGGACTATCTCAAACTCTAGATATAAAACATAATCCAGTAAAGATAAATGGTCCAGGGCATGGATGTGGCCATAATCTATTAGGTAGTGCAGCCTTAGGATCTGTACTTGCAATCAAAAAATATTTAGAGGAAACTAAGACAAGTGGAACTATAAGGTTTTATGGTTGTCCTGAAGAAGAAACTTTAGTGGGTAAAGTAAAAATGATTAAAGCAGGAGCTTTTGAAGGTTCTGATATAGCTCTTAGTTGGCATCCTATGAATGCAAATGTGGCACTAGATAAAGCTTATTTAGCTAACAATTCTATTAAATTTAAATTTCATGGGATATCGGCTCATGCATCTCAATCTCCAGAATCAGGAAGGTCTGCTTTAGATGCTGTTGAGTTGATGAATGTAGGTGCAAACTATTTAAGAGAACATGTTATAGATTCAGCTAGAATTCACTATACTATAACTAACGCAGGGGGAGCACCTAATATTGTACCAAAAGAAGCAGAATCTTGGTATTTTGTTAGGGCACCTTATAGAAAAGATGTAGAAGAAATAACGGAAAGATTATTTAAAATTGCAAAAGGTGCAGCAATGATGACTGAGACAACTGTGGAATATGAGGTATTGGGCGGATGCTATGAAAAGCTACCCAATAATGTATTGTTTGATTTAACTTATAAGAATATGGTTGAAATTGGATCGCCATCTTATACAGAAGAAGAACTTAAATTTGCAAAGGATATACAAGAAAGCTTAGACCCAAAGCTAGTAGAAGCTGAAATCAAGAAATATATTGATAGTGATGAAAAGGTATTTCTTCATCAGGGAGTTTTAGAAAAAGAAAAAGCAAGTTCTGTAGTAGTTTCTGGCTCTTCTGACAGTGGAGATGTATCTTGGTTAATGCCTATGAATTTATTTTTAACAGCTACTTGGCCATTGGGAGTACCAGCTCATTCATGGCAGGCAACTTCATCATCAGG
>JAKPAR010000381.1 GCA_029779375.1 Bacillota bacterium
TCAAACAAGAATTATGTAACCTTTGACACAAGGGATAAAGATTTGTATTTTGATTTTACAAAGAGCAATTTGAAAAAAGACTATAGATTTGACCCAATATATTTGGCAGAAACTCTAAATAAAACTTTGAACAAGTACAACAAAATTGAATTTAGCTATGATGTAAAGCTTAGCGGAGATAATATAGAACTCATTGCATATTCAAGTTCAAATGACTTTGCAAATTCTTATCTATATACAAAGATGGGATACCTAAAAAGACTAAATTGGGAAATAAAAAGAGTATATCCTGATTTGGAAGTCAATGGACAAGTAGTGTTTCCTAATGACAAATATAAACCTATTAGATTCAATTTAAAAGACAATAGAATTCGCTCTGTAGACCTTTTAAATGAAACAGAGGAATATTTAAATATTCATTATGGCTCTTTTAGCTATGGAATGTACAGCTTTAATCTTAAATATAGCATATATGAAAATGGTTCCAATGAATTCAAACTTGTAGCCGAAGGAGATTTTTCTTTAGATGATGAAAAATGGATAAGAGCAGGAAAAACTGGAGAACAGCGACTTGTTGCTAAGGTTCAAAATGCCATAAGCTACTGCATAGCTATTTGGGATGCAAATATTTCTACTGAAATAGTAGATAAAAATCAAGTAACTATAAGCGAAGTAGATATATATAGAAACAACGTAGGAGTAGTATATGCCAATCCATCTAGTGGAGAAGTGAAAGAAGGAACAAAAGTGTATCTATATACAGATACTCCTGGAGCAGATATATACTATACTCTTGATGGAAGCACTCCTACTACTTCTAGTACCAAATATACAGGCCCTATAACTATATCAAGAGATGTAGAAATAAATGCCTTTGGATATAAAGATGGACTAGGTGCAAGTCCTATATCTACTTTTGAATACAAAGTTGTATTGGATGACAATTGGTCCTATGGACTTAAAGATTTAAAAATAAGCAGTGGAATTCTGACCCCATCCTTTGCAAGAGATATATTGGAATATGAACTTCATGTAGATGGAAATACAGATAGTATTGTTATTACTCCTTATGGAGATGGCACTATAAAAATAAATGGGAATATAGTAGAAAGTGGAAGTGGAAAAGTTGTGAATTTGGTAGAAGGCAAGAATACTATCAATATATCAGTAAAAGAAGAAAATAAAAAAGAAAGAATTTACACAATAGTAGTTTATAGAGGAAATAGCCAATATGAAGATATAGATATCAAAAACTTGCAATTTAACACAACTTTAGTAGCAATATTTAAAGGTCAATTGTACAGTAGTACCATATCCAATTTCAATGGATATAAAGTTCAACTACTCTCTAAGGCTGGAAAATCATATGTGACTGTAAATGTTAGCCCTAGTGGAACCTTTGAAATAAAAGACTTCCCTATAGACCCTATTTCTAAAATAATAGGCTAAAAATGTAGGGTATATGATGGTGGAGGAAAACTAGTATTAGAAAGAGATTTAAACTAATTGCGACAGCGGGGACGGTTCTCCCTGTCGCAAGATTTTGCGGAGGTGATTTGATAAATATGAAAATATGTAGAAAATTTTTGATATTTGTGCTTTTGTTGTGCCTTCTCCTTCCCTATTTTGCTTTTGGAGAGCATGTACCAATGAATATAGAAAGAGTTGTAGAAAGGGGATACTTTGGACAAGGTGGTCTAAACTTAAATGGA
>JAKPAR010000047.1 GCA_029779375.1 Bacillota bacterium
GGTATTCATAGATAGCAATTATGAAACCTGGAATATGGATCCAAAAGCATTGCAATTAGCTTTTAAAAAGTATCCTGAAGTAAAAGCAGTTATAGTGGTACATTTATATGGGTTATCTGCTGATATGGATAAAATAATTGAGCTATGCAAGGAACATAATGTAATTTTGATAGAAGATGCAGCAGAGTCCTTAGGCACTACCTACAAAGGTAAGCACACTGGAACCATTGGAGACTATGGAATATATAGTTTCAATGGGAACAAAATCATCACCACATCTGGTGGAGGAATGCTCGTATCCAACAATGAAGAAAGAATAGCTAAAGTGAGATTCTGGTCAACCCAATCAAGGGATAAGGCTAGGCATTATCAGCACAGTGAATTAGGATATAACTATAGAATGAGCAACATAGTAGCTGGTATAGGAAGAGGGCAGCTTAAGGTATTAGACAAGAGGATAGAGAAAAAGAAATATATATTTGAGTACTATAAAAGAAAATTAGGAAGTTTAGAAGGAATTAGTTTCATGCCTATTAATGAATGGAATAAACCAAATTATTGGCTATCTTGTATAACTTTAAGTGGTTCAGTTAGACCTATTGATATTATAGAAGCCTTAGAAAAGGAAAACATAGAATCCAGGCCAATCTGGAAGCCAATGCACCTCCAACCATTTTATGAAAAGTATGACTATATAGGTGGAGATGTATCAGAGAAGTTGTTTGAAAATGGTGTGTGCTTGCCTAGTGATACCAAGATGACAGATGAGGATTTGGATAGGGTATGTTGTGTGATAAAAAAATTATGGCAGTAAATAGGTGATATAGTGAGAACTTTAAATTTAGCATTGAAGAGAATAGTAGATATTTTATGTAGTTTAATTGGATTAATAATTTTATCACCAATTTTCTTAATTGTATCTATACTTATAAAAACAACTATGCCAGGACCCATTTTCTTTACTCAGGAAAGGGTTGGTAAAAATAAAAAAGTATTTAGAATACTCAAATTTAGGACTATGAAAGTAGATAAGGAAGCAGAGGAAAGCTTTGATTTTTCAAAAGATAAGGATAGATTAACTTGGACAGGCAAATTTTTACGTAGATATAAAATAGATGAACTTCCACAATTAATAAATGTATTAAAAGGAGACATGAGCTTAGTTGGTCCTAGACCAACAGTTATGAAGCAAGTTAAAAAATATACATCATATGAAATGAAAAGGCTTGATATGAAACCTGGCATGACGGGATTAGCACAGGTTAATGGAAATGTCACATTACCTTGGGAACAACGTATAAAGTATGATATTGAATATATAAATAAGTTCTCGATTCTTCTGGATTTTAAAATACTATTTAAAACTATTGCCATAGTAATATTTGGAGAAGATAAATTTAAAAAAGAACAAGCTGATTTAGAAGAAAGTAGAAGCTAGCAGCGAAATTATATTCTATGATATGAGATAAGGGTGAAATTTTATGAAATCTATTGTTGTAGGTTCAGTTGGCTCCTCAAAAATACTATTAGAAGAAATGTTAAAATTGAATTTTCCAGTAAATATAGTATTTTCTTTAGATGAGCAATATGCAAAGAATGTATCTGGTTATGTTCCATTACATGAAATTGCAGCTAAAAACAACATTCCTTATAAAAAATTCAAAAATATAAATGATGTAGAAAATATTAATATTATTAAGGAGATTAATCCTGACTATATTTTTGTAGTTGGGCTATCTCAGCTAGTAAGCAAAGACTTGATTGATTGTGCTAAAAAAGGTGTAGTTGGTTATCATCCTACCAATTTACCTAAACATAGGGGAAGAGCACCAATACCATGGCAAATTTTATTAGGAGTAAGAGAAACGAAATGTTCATTGTTTTTTATTGATGAGGGTGTCGATTCAGGAGATATAATTGGGCAGGAGGAGTACATTATTGAAGATACTGATTATGCAGCAGATGTAAGTTTAAAAAGTAGAGAGGCCTTTAAGAGACTTTTAAGAAAGGTATTACCTAAAATTATGGATGGTTCAATAGAACCTATCAAGCAAAATGAAGATGAAGCAACATACTTGTTGAAAAGAACACCAGAAGATGGATTAATTGATTGGAAAGAGCCAGTTGAGAAAATTCATAGATTGATAAGGGCTGTTTCAAAACCATACCCTGGAGCTTTTTCTTACTTTGATGGCAAACATAAGATAATATTTTGGAAGGCAGACTACCTTAATAATGATAGATATATTGGTATTCCAGGTCAGATAGCAAAAAAGACTAATGAATATATAGATATAGTTTGTGTTGATGGATTATTAAGAGTATATGAATATGAAAATGTAGACAATGTAAAAATTATTGAAGGATATAAATTCAAATCATAAATAATTATTTACATAGGTGATTTTATGAAAATATTAGTATTTGCACCACATAATGATGATGAAGTATTAGGTGTTGGTGGAACTATTGCAAGATATGTTTCTGAAGGTCATGAAGTTTATGTATGTGAAGTAACAAAAAGTATTTCAGAAGAAAGGTTAAAATTTATAAGACAAGAGGCTAGGGAAGCTCATAAAATTTTAGGAGTAAAAGAGACATTTTTCTTGGATTTTCCAGTGGTTCGATTAAAAGAGACACCATTAGTAGAATTAAATGAAGAATTAAGTAGGATTGTTACCAAAGTTAAACCAGATATAGCATATATTCCGCACAAGGGAGATATACATATGGATCACTATATGGTTTCTCATAGTGCTATGGTTGCAATGAGACCTATAGGAGATTTCAAGGTAAAGGAGATTTATGCATATGAAACATTATCTGAAACTGAATGGAATATACCATCTGTAGAGAATGCCTTTATACCCAATGTATGGGTTGATATTACAGAATTTATAGAAAAGAAAAAGCAAGCTATGGCTTGCTATAAATCCCAAATAAAAGAACCACCTCATCCAAGATCAAATGAAATAATAGAGGCATTAGCAAAATTTAGGGGTTCCACAATAAGCGTACCATATGCAGAAAGTTTTATGTTAATTAGGAAAATAGTTTAGTTAATGCAGTAGGGCAATATTTAATGGAGTAAAAAATTGACCAGAAGCATTGTTAGAGAATTATCTATAATATTATAAATAATATAGATTATGATGAAATATTAAGAATATGCGTGAAATACTGTATGTATGGAAAAGGAAAAAAAGG
>JAKPAR010000402.1 GCA_029779375.1 Bacillota bacterium
TTTGTTCCTTCCATTCTAATTACAAGTGGAATATTTAATGCCAACTCTTTAGTTGCATTTACAATTCCCTTGGCAATAACATCACATTTCATTATTCCGCCAAATATATTGACAAAAATCCCCTTAACTCTGGAATCAGATATTATTATTTTAAATGCATTGGTTACATTTTCTTCTGTTGCTCCTCCTCCAACATCTAAAAAGTTTGCTGGTTCTCCCCCATAATACTTGATAGTATCCATTGTAGCCATTGCCAATCCTGCTCCATTAACTACACATCCAATATTGCCGTCCAAAGATATATATGACAATCCATACTTTGATGCTTCTATCTCTTTTTCATTTTCTTCACTTAAATCCCTATAATTATCTATATCCCTATTTCTATATAAACCATTTTCATCAAAATTCATTTTTGCATCTAAAGCTAACAATTGTTTATCTGCTGTTAGTACCAAAGGATTTATTTCTAGGAGTGTACAGTCTTTATCCACAAAGCATTTATATAAATTCATTACAACTTCTACAAATTGATTTATCAATTCCTGTGGAATATTGATATTAAGACCTATCCTTTTTGTTTGGAATTCTAATACTCCAAGCAATGGATCTATAGATTCTGTAAATATCATATCAGGCTTTTCTTTTGATATTTCTTCAATATCAGTTCCACCTTCTTCAGAAGCTATAAGGGTTATCTTTGACTTTTCTCTATCTAAAACAAAAGCTAAGTAATATTCCTTAAAAATATCGCAACCTTCTTCAATCAAAACAGCCTTTACTTCCTTTCCTTTAGGCCCAGTTTGAGGTGTCACTAAGATTTTACCTATTAATTCTTTAGAATACTTCTTGACATCATCTATTGAATTTGCTATTTTTATACCTCCAGCCTTTCCCCTACCACCAGCATGAATTTGTGATTTCACTACTGCAATATCAGTACCTATTCTCCAAGCAGCTCTCTCAGCATCTTCTGGATCATAAATAACTCTGCCATTAGGTACAGGTATACAGTAGCTTCTCAATATTTCTTTTGCTTGATACTCATGAATATTCATACTTTTCCCTCCCATTTCTTTTATATAAAATGAAAAACTCAGCAAAAGTTTGCTGAGTTATTACCACGGGATTATAAACATAAAAAAATCTTTCTATTGTTATAGAAAGAGCATTATTAATAATCAGATTAAGCACACATATTTAATACATATGAATAAATCATATGCTTAACCTACTTTTAATAGCATCTCCCCATCCTCGTGAGTAATAAACAGCTTTTCCCATTGGCAGGTCTCCTGACTTAAGAATAACAAACCTTAAACCTTCCCATACTTTTAAGTACAGTGGCAAACTTAAGGTTCTATCTATCACAGTGGCGGGACCGTGTCGGAATTTAACCGAACTTCCCTTTTAAACAATCATTAAGATTGTACCAAATGGTCACTATATTAAATTCTAAATAGATACTATCACGAAAAATTACAACTGTCAAATACTAAATTTCTGAAAGTTTCATTGCCTTTTACTACTCCTAAACTATATTATTGATTGTAGCAATATAAATTAAATATTGTTTATTACTATGTTTTAAAATGTGATATAATTTTAGATATATCTTAATTTTTGGAGGGACAAATATGGGAAATTTAAAAGAATTATTCAAACCAAAGGATCTTACAGAAGGTCCTCCCTGGAAGCGAATAATAGAATTTGCAATACCTATGTTAATAGGAAATGTTGCTCAGCAATTATATAATACTGCTGATTCAATTATCGTAGGGAGATATGTTGGTGACAGCGCCCTTGCTGCAGTTGGTAGCGCTTCTCCAATATTAAATCTTTTGCTAGTACTATTTGTAGGAATTTCTGTAGGAGCAAGTATAATGGTAGCTCAATATTTTGGAGCTAGAGATCGTGAAAAACTATCTCACACTATTGGCGTTTGTCTATCTCTTACAGCTATAGCCTCTATAGTAATTATGATTATTGGACCAATTGGTGCTCGTCCGTTGCTCTCACTTCTTGATACACCAGAATCTATTATAGATTGGTGCACAGACTATTTAACCATTTTTTTTATTGGAATTGCAGGATTTGCTTATTTTAATATATTATCTGGAGTTTTAAGAGGACTTGGGGATTCAATCTCAGCTCTTATTTTTTTACTGATTTCTACTGTTTTAAATGTAGTACTTGATATTATCTTTGTTGCTAAGTTTAATATGGGCGTTCCTGGAGTTGCAATTGCAACTGTTATTGCACAAGGTTTTTCAGCAATTCTCTCCATTATAAAATTAATGAAATCTAAAAATAGTTTTGATTTAAATCTAGAAATGTTAAAACTAAATAAGGAATATTCTTATAGACTAATAAAACTTGGTTTACCATCGGGATTGACACAAGCTATTTTTTCCCTTGCAATGATTATAGTACAATCCTTGACTAATAGCTTTGGTGAAATGGTCATAGCTGCTAACGTAATTATAATGCGTGTAGATGGATTTGCCATGATGCCAAATTTCTCATTTGGTAGTGCTATGACAACATATGCTGGTCAAAATATAGGAGCTAGAAAAATGGATAGAGTAGAAAAAGGTACTAAGGAAGGTACTATGATTGCTGTAGGAATTTCTACTACAATAACTATTTTGCTTTTGATTTTCGGTAAATATCTTATGGGTGTTTTTACTGACACTAAAGAATTAGTTGATTTAAGTGTACACATGATGAGAATCCTTGCAGTAGGCTATATTGCAATGGCAATAACACAAAGTCTATCTGGTGTAATGCGTGGTGCTGGTGATACTATGACTCCAATGTGGATTTCACTATTTACAACAGTTCTTGTTCGTGTTCCAATAGCCTATGGTATTGCTTATTTGACTAGAAGTGAAGCATATCCTACAGGAAGGCCTGAATCCATTTTTATTTCTCTACTTATGTCTTGGACAATAGGAGCTATTATAACTATTATTTTCTTTAAGAAAGGTAATTGGCGTAAAAAAGGTTTCATTGATTCATAAAGGGACAGAGGCAAAGGTTCATAAGTGCCAAATCTATCCCACATTTTAAAGAAATACTTTCTATGAGATAATACCTTTAAATATCAACAATAAGGGAAATTATCTCAAATGACTGAAGGAGAAAGAAAAATTTGGACTAAAAAATTGAAGATTGTAGAGCCAATAGTTTAACCGCAATGGTTTTTGGCTCTACTACAAAAGATTAGAAAAAGATACACTCAATGTAAAGTTCCTAACAAAGAATAGTATATAATGTATGGCCTCCATTTTTAATAGGTAGGGGCTATTTTACGCTTACTATAAAAACACCTCCCGAAAATATATCCATACTCTTTTCTGTCTCTAGATGTCCATAAAACCCAAAGGCTCTGCCTTCATTGTGATAGTCAAGTATAATATTATCTGCTAATATTTCTTCCTTTCCATCAACTAGCTTTATTAGACTGTAATATCCATTGCCTTTATATCTACTAAATAATATTTCATCTTTAGATATACTTATAGGCATGAAATCGAAATAATCCCCTTCTGTTATTTTCTTTGTCTTTGAAGTTTTTATATCTACTTCGTAAATATTGTGTGGTTGATTTTCCCAATCATCATACGCCTTGTTAAAGTCCATTTCCCAAACATCCTCTAAACTTTTAGTTGCTGAATATAATAATTTTTCTCCATCTAGCGTAAAACTTGGAGTCATAGCAACCAAATCCTTATCCATAAATTTAATTGTTTTATATGTTTTATCCTCATTTATATCTAATAAAATAACTTCTTTATTCATAATCATATCCCTATTGCCACCTTCAATTAGACCAATTAAATTGTTATACTTTGGATTTATAGATAAATGGTTTTTATGAGGTAATGTTGCTATATCTGTAAACTCTGTATGTGTCTTTTCCTCCACATCATATATCCCTATGCCTATTCCATCTGCACTCAATGAAGCTGAAGCAGGTTTCTCCATAATATAAATATACTTTCCATCTTCTGTTACATCCCATATAACAGGGTCATATCCAATCATTTCATCAGTGGATTTCCGGCCCTCTATTATTATATTTGTTGAAAATGTCTTGTTTTTTGAATCATACTCATTTAAATTTATCTCTATGATACCATTATTGACAGCAAAATCTCCTTCTCCCGTCGTCCATTTGCTTATTTTTATGCCATAAATAATATTTCTATTAGAAGCTTTAAAATTATCATAGTAGTATTCGTCTAAATGTTCAGTTTTTTCTTTGGTTAATACATTAAACATTGTAAAACCTGGTTCATTAGTAGCATACACTATAGTTTTATCATCTGTCCAATCATAAGAAGCAATTTTATCTGCTATTTTTTCATACTTCTTTTCTTTCATATCATATATATAAAGACTATCTTTATTGGTATAGGCTATGTAATCTCCAGATTTTGAAATAATGGGATAGCTAAATTCTTTTCCTTCATGAACTTCAGTCTCTTCTCCATTATTTAAATAAGAAAAATATAGTCCATCTTCTTTGGTATATACTATAAAAGAATCATTCTCTCCTATAGACTTGTTAGGCATATTAGCACAAGCTACAAGAAATCCAGATACTAACACTAAAATTAAAAGAAAAATTAGAATTTTGTAACGCAAAATAGACATATTAACACCTCCAATCTAAATTTTGTTTTAATACTGGGCGGCATAAAAGCCGCCACATGCACAGGCGGGGTCGGATGGAAAACTAGGTTTATGGAAGGCTCCTATATCTATTATTACATCATCTTTAATAGTTGGAGACCATTTGACTTAATTTATCTATTATTATTATCATTATGGATATACCAAGAAGTAGAAAACCTACCTTTTCCCAATTTCTCCACATTATATTCATAACTAATGTAGTACCTATTCCACCTGCACCGATTACTCCTAGAATAGTAGAATTTCTAATATTTGATTCTAATCTATATAATGCCAATCTAATAAATGTTGGGAATGTATGAGGTAGTAGTCCATGCCTATAAGACTGCAAATTAGTTGCTCCTGTTGTTGTTATGCTAGCTTGTATGTTTTTCCCCTCATTTTCCAGCACTTCACTATACATTTTGGTAAGCACACCTGTTGTATAAATACTAAGAGCCATAGCTCCAGCCATGGGTCCCGGTCCTACTCCTCTAAAAAATATTATTGCTGTTACAATTGGCGGAAATGTCCTTAAAATATTTATAACTCCCTTTAAAAATATAGAAACTCCTTTGCTAGGTGATGTATTGTATGCTGTTAGATATGAAAGAACTAAAGCAAATAATCCCCCTACTATTGTGGCAAATACAGCTATAAAAAAGCTTTCTAATATTCCCTCTATAAGCTTAGAAAAACAACTGGGGTCTATTCTTATCATTCTCGATATGACATCTTTGCCCTGCCCTAATCCTAATATAAATCTATCATAGGTAATATTCAAAGAGCTAAAAGCAAATAAAAATAGTATTATTACTAAAATAGGTATATAAAAAATCTTAAATAGCTGAAATTTTTTATAGTTATCAATAGATTTAAATCTTACAGCTTTTTTTATAAGATATTTTCTAACAAATAAACTTAGTACATCTATAATCAAAATTGTAAAAAATAAAATTAATATTAACGTGGATAAATTGTCATATCTAAGATGATTTAAATCCCTCCACATAATCTGACCTATTCCTCCAGCACCTACCAATCCTAAAATAGTTGCACCGCGGATATTTGTCTCAAGTACAATAAAAAAAATAGAAATAGATAATTCTAATATATGAGGTAAAACACAATACCTTAAAACTTGTGTAGAATTAGCACCTACTGATTTGATTGAATTTAATTGATTTTCTTTAATCCCTTCAATATATTCTCTAAATAATTTCAGCGCTATCAAAAATGCAATGATAGTAAGGGCAACTATTCCTGAAAATTTTCCTACACTAAATATACTCACTAAAATCGCTGCCCATATTAAACTTGGTATAGTTCTAAGAAAAGAAAACACTCCGCTTAGTATGGCTGATATATACCTATTTGGAGCAATATTGTCTGCAATTAAAAGAGAAAAAGGTAATGCTACCAATACACCTAAAATAGATGATACTATAGCAATTTGAATTGTTTCAATTAGTTTGTCAAATGCTTCTACCCCATAAGATATATTTGGCTTTAGCATTCTCTGAAAAAGATTAAGCATGCTAGGTATACCTTTATGTAGTTTTACAAAATCAAATTCTACCTTAAATCCAAGAAAAATCAAAATAGCAATCGCTCCTAAAAAATATAAGCTTTTATGTATTTTATTCTTGGCTATATAATTCTTTAAGGAGTTCATCTCTCAAATCACCTACTTTCCCATCATAGAGAATTTTACCATTTTTAAGAGCTATAATCCTATGACAGTACTTTTTTGCCAGATTTACATCATGAAGATTAATCATTATAGTAATATTTTTCTCATCATTAATAACCTTAAAATAATCCATTATACTTTGAGAAGTAGCTATGTCTAAGCTAGATACTGGCTCATCTGCTAAAATAATCTTTGGTTTCTGACAAAGAGTCTTAGCAATAGCTACTCTTTGCTTTTGCCCTCCACTCAACTCTTCTGCCCTTTCAAACATTTTTTTGCTTAAACCTACTTGTCTTAATGCATTGCTTGCACTTTCATAGTCTTCATCATTGAACAATCCAAAAAAAGACTTTAGGGAAGACTTGTATCCAAGCCTTCCAATTAATACATTGTCTATGACGGTAGACTTTTCAATTAAGTTATAATCTTGAAAAATAAATCCTATCTGTCTTCTTATATTTCTAAGCTGAGAATTATTTAGCTTTGTAATATCTACATCATCTATGTATACCTTACCACTTAGAGGTGTAACTAATAAGTTTATAGACTTTAGTAAAGTAGATTTTCCACTACCAGAAGAACCTATTATACCTACAAATTCTCCTTGCTTAATTTCTGTATTTATATTATCTATTGCTAATGTTTTGCCATCATAGGAAACAGTTAAATCTTCTATTTTAAGCATTGCACTCACTCCTATTCGGCTTCTTTTAAGTCAATATTCATCGTCTTTGCTGTAGTTCTTATAATATCATAATCTGCATCTGTTGCCTCTTCAAATCCATACATATTGAATAAAGTCTTTAAAAGTTCTGAACCTTCTTCAGTTTTTGCAATGTTTAATAATGCAACTTTTATCTTGTCTTTAAGCTCTTCTTCCATGTCTCCTTTAACAGTTACAGATATATTTGGGATATAATCAGTATAGCCTAATACTTCAGTCTTTTCCATAGCTTCTGGAAAATCTTCCTTATATCTGTCTCTTGCATCTACAAAAGTAGTTGCCACATCTACGTCACCATTTAATAGCAATTGCAATGCCTTGTCATGTCCTCCAGCATATACATATTCTATATCTTTTTCTATATCTATCCCTTCGTTTATCAAATGTGCTCCTGGAAATAAATATCCAGATGTTGAAGATGGGTCTACAAAAGCTACTTTTTTACCCTTTATATCTGAAAAACTGGTTATATCGCTATCCTTTCTTACTAGAAATTGTGAACGATATTTTGCCTCTCCTGATTTGTTTAATGCTGTTAATATAACTTCTGCATTGCTTTCCTCATTTGCTAATACATAAGCAAATGGTGGAATAAAACCAAAATCAACTTGACCTGAGCCTAATCCTTCTACTACTCCTACATAATTTGTAGCAGTAAATCCTTCTACTTTAACACCTAATTCCTTAGATAGCATTTCTGTCAATGGCTCTACAGATTCTATTAATGAATCTCCATCTTTCATAGGAACAAATCCCATTTTAATGACTTCCTCTTCCTTAGATGTACAACCAACAATTGAAATAGCTAAAACTACTATTAACAATAAAGCAATTGCTCTTTTCATTTTGCATCCCCCTTACAATTTGATTTCTAATATACAATATAACAATTTTGATAAAATTGCAATACACTTTTAGAAAAAACAAAAGCATATTGGTTGTGTATGGGGTCACTTTGATAATTCTATAATATCAGTGGCTACTTTTTCAATAAATCTTCTGTCATGTTCTACTAAAATCATTGTTGGTGAGTATTCCAAAATCATATTCTCTATCTGAATTCTAGAGATTACATCAATATAATTAAGCGGTTCATCCCATATAAATAAATGTGCTTCTTCACATATGGACTTAGCCAAGAATATCTTTTTCTTTTGTCCCATACTAAAATTCTCAATAGGAATTTCAAATTGATTTCTTGAAAAACCTAGCTTCCTTAGAATAGTTAGAAATTTTGTTTTGTCTAATTGCTCTTCATTGACAAATTCATTTATATTTCCATTAACATAATTGAATTTCTGTGGAACATAGGAAATAGTAATTCCCTTTGCAATTTCAAATCTACCTTGCCAAGGCACACCTTCTCCTAAGATTGCTTTTATAATGCTAGATTTACCACTTCCGTTATCCCCTTTAAATACAATGCAATCTCCCTTTTCAACTGTGAATTGTATAGGTTTGAAAATATTGTTGTTTTCATATGCAATTGTAAAATCTTCTGCATTTATATATTGTTTTGCATGATGATTTAATACATTCATCTGTAATTTATCTATGGTTTCTATATTTTTTAATAATTTTTCCTTTTCCTCTATAGCTTTTTCATATCTTTTTTCTATGGTCTTGGAACGTTTCATCATCTTAGCTGCCATATGACCTATATAACCTCTATCTGTTGGGCCCGAACCAATTTTAGTTGCCTCTACCTTGTCAGACCACGTAGACTTTTCCCTTGCCGACTGTTTCAACCTTCTAATTTCTTTTCTGAGCTTTTGATTTTGTTCTAATTCATATTTGTCTTCTAAGTTCTTGTTTTGTTCCCAAGTATCGTAGGTTCCCCTCTGGAGAACTATTTTACTCTTCTCTATAGTTAATATATGGTCTACTATACTATTGATAAATTCCCTATCATGGGATACAAGTATAAATCCCTTCTTACTTTCTAAATATTTTGCCACTACATCTCTACCATGGATATCTAAATGATTCGTAGGTTCATCAATAAGTAAAAACCTTTCTTCTTCTGCAAATAGTAAAGCCAAAAGGATTTTAGTTTGTTCTCCACCGCTTAATATTGAAAATGGGCGGTATAAAGTCTCTTCTTCCACTTCTAATAGATTCATTTCCCTTTGCAATCTCCACAGTTCAAAATTGGGTTGTAATGTCTCCAATAAATCTAAAGTCATAATACTATAATCATCAATAGAAAAAGGAAAATAAGCCATGGGAAGCGATTTAGTAATTGAACCTTTATAAGGATATTGATCCATTAGAAGTTTTAAAAAAGTGGTTTTCCCGTACCCGTTCCTTCCTATAAATCCCAATTTCCAATCTGTATCCAATTGTAAATCTAAATCTTTGAATACAGGTTCTAAGCTTCCTGGGTATTCAAAGGTTAAATTACGAATATCAATCAATGCCATATAAGATTCTCCCTTCATAATTTGATTTTTAGCAAGAATCCATATTTAAAATCGGGTAGGAAGTAGATAATTATTTTATCTACTGACCTCCCACACCACCGTACGTACGGTTCTCGTATACGGCGGTTCCATAGTTTACACTCTGACTTCAAGGTAATATTTATAAAAGCTTAAATATCCTTGTTTTTCAAACCTAGCATTAGTTAGGGTTGTTGCAAGTATATGGCTGTTGGCTATGTGCCAGTAGCCTTTTCTTGTATTTGCCCATTGCCATGCTTTTCCTTTAGCTACTCCAAGTTTCTGAAGGTTTTCACTTTTTGCTTTAACCTTTTCCATCTTTTCCATGTTATCATTCTAATTCTTCTTCTTAACCATTCGTCAATATCTTGCATAATACCTTTCATATCTGCTAATTTAAAATATTGTACCCAACCTCTTATTATTTGATTGATTTTTAGTTTTCTTCCTTCTATGCTCATTCTGTTACTTCTACCTGTTACAGTTCTTAGTTTATCTTTTAGTCTTTTAATGCTTTTAGGGTGTATCCTAAACCTACATTTCCCTCTGTACTTGTAGAATGAATATCCTAGATATTTTATTTGACTTAACTTAGATATTTGGGTCTTTTCTTTATTTATTTTGAGTTTTAATTTACCTTCTATATGTTTACTGGCTCTTTCATATTGTCTTTCAGCTGCTCTTTTACTTTTTGTAAATATTAAAAGGTCATCTGCGTATCTTACATATAGGTAGCCCCATTCCTCTAATTTCTGGTCTAGTTCGTTTAGCATAATATTTGCTAGTAGTGGACTTTCACCACCAAGTTGTTGCCCATGCTGGGCACACAACAAAAAAGTTGAGAACAGAAAGCTCTCAACTAATATTGCAAAAATACCATAATTATCTTTGTTAAATAAATATATTGAAAGAGATTTCTCGCTAAAATTGGCACAACAAAATAGATATTGCTTAAAGCAAGTAAAATAGTTGTGCTTATTTAATTCATTATTTAGCAAGAAATATATTCTTCTGTACACCCCTTCTATATTCTTAGTTAAATTATATCATATCTTTTCCATATCTTCTGGATATAATATAATACTTACAAATATAATCTCTATTTTTAAATGTTTATAATTTCATTTGCATACTTTTTAATATAATAAATCTTCTAGTTTTTTATAGGATGTTACATTTATCCTCTTAAGACCATATAAATCTTTTGATATATTTGCATATCTATTTCTTGTGGTAAGGGTGACTTTAATATTTAGTTCTTTTAGTATCTTTTCTGTAGCTCTATTATATTTTCCATAGGGATAAGCATAAACATAAGACTCAGAGCCTAATTTATCCTTTATAATCTGTATAGCTTGTATTCCATCTTTTTTGACTCTAGCATAATAAGCACTTTTGTCTTCCCCTTTTCTTTTTAATACTCCGTTTCCATGGCTTTTACTTTCTTTGTAATAGTGTAGATTGTAAGAATGAGGCTGTATTTCAATAAGTCCGCTATTGTACATTTCTTTTGCTTCATCCCAAGAAAAATAATTGTATTTTGGGTCATTATTAAAATTTGTTTTCCCAATCCTTGAGCCTATTACAAATATAGCAGCTTTCATATTATTTTCTTTTAATATTGTATAAGCGTATTCATAATTATCCTTATAGCCATCATCAAAAGTTATTATAATAGGCTTTTTAGGTAGTTTCCCCTTGCCTTCCTTGTATTTTATTAATTCTTTGAAGGATATCGTCGTATATCCTTCCTTTTTTAAATACTCCGTATCCTCTTTGAATCTTTCCTTAGTCACTCTAATTTTATCTGTTTTTTCTCCTTCCTCTACAATATGATGATACATGAGTATAGGAATATATCTATTGTTCCCTGTTTGACTTATTGCTATCTTAGGAGCTAATACAACACAAGCCACCAGTATAACGACAGATAAAAATACTCTCTTAATTTTTAAGTCCCCCTTCACAAATACACGATTAGTATTTCAATCCAAATCATATACCTTGTCCTTTTTCAATTTTCATTAAATGGTATAAAAAGCCCTGATAACAGCTAATTTAGCCATTATCAGGTTTTAATTTATAATTTGGAGATTGCTCTACCTACTCTCGCCGTAGGTTGCGGACTTATAGCTCCCTATAGTCAGTACAAGCCTCGCCAACCCTGACAGGGGTAGTAACCTACAGTACTATTCCCACTCGATTGTTGCTGGGGGTTTGCTTGTTATATCGTATACTACTCTGTTTACATGTTCTACTTCGTTGACTATTCTGTTTGAAATCTTTTCTAGTACGTCTAGTGGTATCTTAGCCCAATCGGCTGTCATACCATCTATACTTGTTACAGCTCTAAGTCCTACTGTATAGGAATAGGTTCTTTCGTCTCCCATTACTCCTACACTTCTTATATTAGGTAGTAGGGCAAAGTATTGCCAGATTTCTTTGTCTAGTCCTGCTTTTTTGATTTCATCTCTAAAGATATAATCTGCTTCTCTTACAATTTTAAGTTTATCTTCATTTACTTCTCCCAATACTCTTATGGCAAGACCTGGGCCTGGGAATGGTTGCCTTTCTACGACTTCTTCTAAAAGTCCCAATTTTCTTCCTACTTCTCTTACTTCATCTTTAAACAATTGTCTTAGAGGTTCTACAAGTTTAAAATTTACATCTTCTGGTAGCCCACCTACATTGTGATGGCTTTTTATAACTGAAGATTTGCCTATGCCACTTTCTACTACATCTGGATAGATAGTTCCTTGAACTAGATAATCTATTTCTTCAAGTTTTCCTTGTTCTTCTTCAAATACTCTTATAAATTCTTCTCCAATAATTTTTCTCTTTCTTTCAGGATCTTCTACACCTTTTAATTTATTTAAAAATCTTTCTCTTGCATCTACTGCTATAAGATTCATATGAAATTCTTCTCTAAATACTTTTACTACTTGTTTTGCCTCATCTTTTCTAAGTAAACCATGATCTACAAATACACAGGTCAAATTGTCTCCTATAGCTTCATGTACAAGTACTGCCGCTACAGATGAATCCACTCCACCTGAAAGAGCACAAATTGCTTTTCCATCTCCAATTTCTTCTTTGATTTCAGCAACAGTCTTATTGATGAAGTCCTCCATATTCCAGCTTGCATTGCAACTACATATCTTAAATAAGAAGTTTTTTATGATATCTCTTCCATTTTCCGTATGCTCAACTTCTGGATGAAATTGAACTCCATAGAGTTTCTTATCCAAATTTTCCATAGCTGCTACAGGGCATATAGGAGTATTTCCTACTACCTTGAACCCTTCTGGAGCCTTTTCTATAAAATCTGTATGACTCATCCAAGCAGTAATACTATTATCTAAACCACTAAACAATAAGCTACTATTGTCTACGTTTACTTGGGTTTTGCCGTATTCTCTGGTAGTAGCTCTAGATACTTTTCCGCCCAATACTTGAGCCATTAGCTGACTACCATAGCATATTCCCAAAATAGGAATTCCTAAATTGAATACTTCACTATCGCATTTAGGAGAATTTTCTCCATATACACTAGCTGGACCACCAGAGAAAATAATTCCTTCAGGATTTTTTTCTCTTATCTTTTCAATAGGATAATCATATGGAACTATTTCACAATAAACACTTGCCTCTCTAACTCTTCTTCCTATGAGTTGGCTATATTGACCACCAAAATCCATTATTAAGATCAATTTAACACATCCTTCCTATCTTCTACTATAATTTGGTGCTTCTTTTGTGATGTTTATATCATGAGGATGGTTTTCTATAAGTCCCGCTCCTGTTATCTTCACAAGTCTAGCTCTTTCTTGCAATTCTTTTATATTGTGAGCACCTACATATCCCATACCTGATCTCAATCCACCAACTAGCTGATATACAACATCTCCCAATGGTCCTCTGTATGGAACTCTTCCCTCTACGCCTTCTGGAACTAATTTTTTAGAACCTTCTTGAAAGTATCTATCCTTGCTACCAGCAGCCATTGCTCCCAATGAGCCCATACCTCTATATACTTTAAATCTTCTTCCTTCATAAAGTTCTTCTTCTCCCGGACTTTCACTGGTACCTGCAAACAAGGAGCCTATCATGACTACATTAGCCCCAACAGCAATTGCTTTAGTTATATCTCCAGAATACTTTATTCCTCCATCGGCGATGATTGGAATATCATAGGATTTAGCTACTTCTGCACAATTCATGATTGCAGTTATTTGAGGAACACCTATACCTGTAACTACTCTAGTAGTACAAATGGAGCCAGGTCCTATACCTACTTTTACTGCATCTACTCCTGCTTTTATTAAATCCAATGTTGCTTCTCCTGTAGCTACATTTCCTGCTATTAATTGAAGATCTGGATATTTAGATTTTATAGTTCTCACTGCCTCAATAACTCCTTCTGAATGACCATGAGCTGTATCTACTACTATAACATCTACTTTTGCTTTAACTAATGCAGCTACTCTGTCCATCATATCAGCTGTAACCCCTACTGCTGCTCCAGCAAGAAGTCTTCCTGAATCATCTTTGGCTGCATTTGGATATTTAATCGACTTTTCAATATCCTTTATTGTGATAAGACCTCTAAGCTTGAAATCTTCATCAACTAATGGCAATTTTTCAATTTTATATTTTTTCATAGTTTCCAATGCTTCATCCATTGAAATATCTGTTTGAGCTGTAACTAAATTTTTTTTGGTCATTACATCGTCTATTACTTTAGTAGTATCCGTTTCAAATCTAATATCCCTATTCGTTATGATTCCTACAAGCTTTCCATCCCTGTCCGTTATAGGTACCCCAGAAATATGATATCTTTCCATAAGCTCAAGTGCATCCGAAACGGTATGAACTGGAGATAAGTAAAATGGATCCGTTATAATACCATGTTCAGATCTTTTAACTTTATCAACTTCCATGGCTTGTTCTTCTATAGTCATATTTTTGTGAATAATACCTATACCACCTTCTCTTGCCATAGCAATAGCCATTTTGGCTTCTGTGACAGTATCCATTCCCGCACTCATAAGTGGTATATTAAGCTTTATTTTATTGGTAAGCCATGTATTTATTTTTACTTCTTTGGGTAAAACATCAGATTTGCAAGGCAACAAAAGTACATCATCAAAAGTAAGTCCTTCGCCAACAAACTCCATCAAAATTCCTCCTCTTTGTATAATTTTATCTAAATTTATATATAGTATACCACAAGACACGGGAATTTTTTCGTCCCTTTGTGATAATATTTTCTTTTAAACTTAACAAAATTTAAACCTTATGTCAAGACAATTGGTACAAATTTAAATTTTATTATATAATTGATTTATCAGTATAAAAGAAAATATAAGGGGTGTGTATTATGGATTTAAAAGAAGTTCAATCTATAGCAAGAGAGAAAATGAAGGGTTATTGTAGAGTTTGCCCTGTTTGCAATGGAGTAGCCTGTGCTGGAGAAGTGCCAGGAATGGGAGGTTCTCTGACAGGATCTTCTTTCAAAATCAATGTAGAAGATTTAAATAAAGTTAAACTAAAATTGAGAACTATCCACGATGCAAAAAATCCAGATTTAAATTTCAAGTTTTTCAATACAAATTTAGACTTTCCTATTATAACAGCACCCATAACTGGTAGTGTCTTCAATATGGGAGGAGCTCTAACTGAAAGAGAATATATAGATAGCGCAGTAAATGGCAGCATCTCTTCAGGAACTATTGCTATGATTGGTGATTCAGCAGATTTAACTATGTATGAAGAAGGACTTAATATATTGAAAGAAGTTAATGGCAAAGGTGTTCCTATTATCAAACCAAGAGAAAATTCCTTAGTCATTCAAAATATAAAAAAGGCTGAAGAGATAAATCCAATAGCTGTAGGAATGGATATAGATGGAGCAGGTTTAGTGACTATGGCTCTTAAAGGACAACCTGTTGGACCAAAGACCATTGAAGAATTAAAAGAAATAGTTTCTTCAACCAATTTGCCTTTCATTCTAAAAGGAATCATGACTCCTGAAGAAGCTAAATTGGCTGTAGAAGTCGGAGCAAAAGCCATAGTAGTTTCAAATCATGGTGGTAGAATACTTGATCATACTCAATCTACCGCAAGAGTACTTCCTGAAATAAAGGAAGCTATAGATGGACAAATAATGGTACTTGTAGATGGGGGAATACGTTCTGGAGTTGATGTATTTAAGATGCTAGCTTTAGGAGCAGATGGAGTGTTGATAGGTAGACCTATAGTCATTGGAGCTTTTGGAGGATATAAAGAAGGAGTTTCACTTGTTCTTAACAATATGAAAAACGAATTATATCAAGCTATGATACTCACAGGCTGTAAAGATTTGGCTTCTATTGACAGTTCAAAGATTTCAGTAGAATGGTAAAAAGGACTCCTTTAGAGTCCTTTTATTTAGCCGATTTTTTGTTTTAAATCTTGAATTTCCAATTCATGTCTTCCTACTATTTCTTTTAATCTTCTATTTTCCTGTTCAATTCTTTTGTTATTTTTGCTGATTTCTTCTTTGAATTCTGTCAAAAAGGCTGTCTGTTCATATACTGCATTTAGCTTCTTATCCATTTCATCTACTTTTTCTTTTAAGCCCGACACATCTCCTTTTACACTTGACATGTCTTCCCTCAATGCCTTTAATTCACTCAATACTATGGTTTGAAACTCTTCATTGGTCATTTCCAACCCCCCAAAATATATCTTTTAAATATTATACCATATTTAGTGAAATTTTAGTTATTTATATTTTCTATTTATTAAAATCTATGTAAATTATTTTTACTGTTTTCGTAGAATCTAACTACAAATATCTTTTTTCTTTTCCAGTCTATAGCTTTATTAGCTGCAATTTTGCCTATCCACCCTTTGAAATTCTGAGTTTTATATTCTGGAAGGGAAATATAGATTTGCAAGAAAACTTCTTGTGCTATGTTTTCTGCTTCATCATGTTCCTTAATAAAATTTAATATAACAGCAAATATATATCCTTTATATCTATCTATTATTTTGGCAAATGCTTCTTCATTTCCTAGTAAAGCCTGGTTAATCAATTCTTCATCGCAAATCATATCTCCCCTCCTTTCTCTCTCACTAATTATAACGAAGTAAATAAAAAAACTACTGCAAAAAATAAAAAATCTCTGAGAAAAATTTCTCAGAGATTTTTTTATTACATCATTGGCATTCCGCCACCCATGCCGCCCATGCCAGCCATTGGGTTTTCTTCTTCTATATCTGCAACTGCACTTTCTGTAGTAAGAACCATTGCAGCTACTGATGAAGCATTTTGTAAAGCTGAACGAGTAACTTTTGTTGGGTCAACAATTCCAGCCTCTATCATATTTACATATCTTTCTCTCAATGCATCAAATCCTATTCCAGGTTTTTCTGCTTTAACTTTTTCTACTACTATTGAACCTTCAAGCCCTGCATTTGCAGCAATTTGTCTTACAGGCTCTTCTAGAGCTCTAACGATGATATTTACTCCTGTTCTTTCGTCTCCTTCAGTTTCATCTAACAATTTTGCAACAGCTGGTATACAATCTACTAGAACTGTTCCACCACCAGGAACTATACCTTCTTCAACAGCAGCTCTCGTAGCAGCTAGTGCATCTTCTATTCTCAATTTTCTTTCTTTAAGCTCAGTTTCAGTAGCAGCTCCAACTTCAATTACAGCTACTCCACCAGAAAGTTTTGCAAGTCTTTCTTGTATTTTTTCCTTATCAAATTCTGATTCTGTTTCTTCAAATTGAGCTTTTAATTGTTTAACTCTATTTTCTATATCAGCTTGATTTCCTTCTCCATCAACAATTGTAGTATTGTCTTTGTCAACTTTAACTTTTCTAGCTTTTCCTAACATATCAATTGTAGCATCTTTCAATTCATATCCCAATTCTTCAGATATAACTGTACCACCAGTAAGTATTGCTATGTCTTGAAGCATCTCTTTTCTTCTATCGCCAAATCCAGGAGCTTTAACAGCTACACAGTTAAATGTTCCTCTCAATTTATTAACCACCAATGTTGCAAGAGCTTCTCCTTCTACGTCTTCAGCAATGATAAGTAATGGTCTACCTTGTTGTACTATTTGTTCAAGAATTGGTAATATTTCTTGGATATTTGCAATCTTCTTATCTGTAATAAGGATATATGGTTCATCTAATTCAGCTATCATTTTTTCAGCATCTGTCACCATATAAGGGGACACATATCCTCTATCAAATTGCATACCTTCTACTACATCTAATGTAGTTCCCATAGATCTTGATTCTTCAACTGTAATAACTCCATCATTTCCTACTCTTTCCATAGCTTCAGCAATTAATTTTCCTATTTCTTCATCTCCAGCTGAAATAGAAGCAACTTGAGCTATTGCATCTTTTGATTCTACTTCCTTTGAAAATCTTCTTATTTCTTCAACAGTCTTATCTACAGCTTTATGAATTCCTCTTTGAAGAATCATTGGATTTGCTCCAGCAGCAACATTCTTAAGCCCCTCTCTGATGATTGCTTGAGCAAGTAATGTAGCAGTAGTAGTTCCATCTCCAGCTACATCATTAGTCTTTGTAGCAACTTCTTTAACAAGTTGAGCACCCATATTTTCATATGGATCTTCCAATTCTATTTCACGAGCAATTGTTACACCATCATTAGTAATAAGTGGTGCACCAAATTTTTTATCTAAAACAACATTTCTTCCCTTTGGTCCAAGGGTTACTTTGACAGTATCTGCAAGTTTATTTATACCTTTTTCCATTGAACGACGTGCATCTTCACCAAATTTTATTTCTTTAGCCATTTTACTTCACTCTCCTTTATTTTTATTCAATAACTGCTAAAACATCATTTAACTTAATTATTGTATACTCTACTCCATCAAGTTTAACTTCAGTTCCAGCATATTTTGAAAATATAACCTTGTCTCCTACTTTTATTTGTTCCTTTTTCTTTTCATCATTTGTGATATCTGGGCCTACAGCCATAACTTCAGCCATTTGTGGTTGTTCTTTCGCTGAACTTGGAAGAACTATACCACTTTTAGTCTTTTCTTCAGCTTCAATCATCTTAATAACTACTCTGTCTCCTAATGGTTTAATATTCATAGTCTTTGCCCTCCTTGTATTTAAATAATTATATTCTTCCGAGAATTTGTTAGCACTCAACGCCATCGAGTGCTAACATCTACAGTTTATATGTTACTTAATATATATTTTGTAATCAAGTCTCTATTTTGATGTCTTTTAGCTAATATTTGACTTATTTCTTAATTATCTCACTTTATGAATATTTTGCATTAAATATCTTCGTTTTTCTACCTATCTTCCTATTCCCAATTCTCTTGCATAATAAAATAGATATTGTTGAGCAAATCCTGACAAACTCCCAAATTTATCTTCCCCATATTTTTGTATCATTTTTTCATTTGTATCTTCATTTAAATAAAAATGTTCCATGACTCTTTTCACCCACACATCTACAGGAAAAGAATCATATTTGCCTATAGAAAATAAAAGTATACAATTAGATACTTTGGGGCCAACACCCTTTAACGTCATGAGTATTTTTCTCGCTTCTTCTGTGGATAAATTTTTTAAATTGTATATATCAATCTCACCATTGGCTATAGCCTTTGAAGCAGCTATTATATATTTAGCTCTAAAACCCACCTTACAATCTTCAAGTTCTTCCAATGTAGCTTTTGACAATGCTTCTTTTTCAGGAAAAGAATAATATTTCTTCCCTTTGTACTCCCCCAAAAAATTCCCATACTTTTCACTTATAAGCTCAATGGATTTTTTTATTCTTGGAATTCTATTGTTGGCGGAAATGATAAAAGAAATAGTAGTTTCAAAAGGCTCTTGATTTAAAATTCTAATACCACTTCCAAATTTCACAGCTTCATTTATCACAGCATCGCCTTCTGAAAGTTTTGCTTTTATCTTTCCATAGTCTCTGCCCAAATCAAAATAATCATACCAAATATGATTAAAATCTTTTAAATTGGTATTCGAAAAGATAATTTTATCGTTTTCTTTTTTTACATTGAGTATTCTATCAAATGCAACTCCTGTGAAACTTCCGTCATCTTCTCTGTTCCATCTAAAGCACTGACCGCATTCAAATATATGTACAGGCTCAAAATCAGAAACTCCCTCTAATATTACTTTGTTTTTGTATTCTATTATATTGTAGTTCATCTATATCACCTCGCCACATAGGATACCCAATCTAATAGTATCAACACAAGGACACAGAAAAACTGTCCTCTTGTATCCAATGAAAAAGCTGGTCAATTGACCAGCTTTTTATATATTAATACCAACCTCTTAATTTCATTACTTCTGCTACTTTTTTAACTGAATGCATATATGCAGCTTTTCTCATTGGAACATCATGTTCTTCTTTGATTGCCCAAATTGCATTAAATGCATTAACCATAGCAATTTCTTCTTTGTCTTGTACTTCTTCTTCACTCCAATAATATCCATATAGGTTTTGTACCCATTCAAAATATGAAACAGTAACTCCACCAGCATTAGTCAAGATATCTGGAGTAACAGTGATTCCTCTTCTTGCAAATACTTCATCTGCATCTGGTGTCAATGGACCATTTGCAGCTTCACAAACAAGTTTAGCATTGATCTTTTCAGCTACTTCAGCTGTAACAGCATTTTCAAGTGCAGCTGGAATCATGATGTCTACATTTAATGCCCAGAATTCATCAAGAGTGATTTCTTTTGCCTTTGGATATCCAACAAGATTTCCATGTTCTCTCATATATTTATCCATATCTTCATAGTCTAGTCCATTTTCATTGTATACAGCATAAGTTCCTTTTTCTGGAGCCCATTCTCCAACAGCTACAACTTTTGCACCTAGTCTTTGACAGTTTCTAACTGTGTTTGAACCTACATTTCCAAATCCTTGGATTGCAACACTTGAACCTTTTAACTCCATTCCAAGTTTTTTAGCTGCTTCTCTAGCTATAACTGCTACACCAAATCCTGTAGCTTCATTTCTTCCTAATGATCCACCAAATCCAACTGGTTTACCAGTTATAACACCTATTGAGCTTTCACCCATCAATTTATTGTACTCATCTACCATCCAAGCCATGATTTGTCCATTAGTATTTACGTCTGGAGCTGGGATATCAACTTTTTCACCTATTAGTTTATATATTCCATCTATGTAGCCCCTGGATAGTCTTTCTAATTCACCCTTTGACAATGTTTTTGGGTCTACTGTGATTCCACCTTTAGCTCCGCCATAAGGAATACCAGTTACACAACATTTAAAAGTCATCCATATTGATAGTGCTTTAACTTCATCTGGATTTACATTTGGATGGAATCTAACTCCACCTTTTGTTGGTCCTATAGCATCGTTGTGGTAGGATCTGTATCCTTTGAAAACTTTTACAGAACCATCATCCATTTTTACTGGAATTGAAACTTCAAGAAATCTTTGTGGCTCTTTTAGTATTTCATATACAGAAGGATCTAATCCTAGTGCATCACAAGCATCCTTAACTTGTTTTTGAGCATTTTCAAATGGATTAAGTTTTTCCTTTGTCATTTAAATGACCTCCCTTTAAATTTAAATGGTTTTTGAAAACGTTTCACTTATTGAATCAAGCCCCAGTTGCTTCATACAATAGAGATTATAACATAGAGCATCTTTTTTGTAAACACACGAAAAAATGAATAAAATGAGACAAAGACATCTTTGTCTCATTTTATGCTTAATTTGCGGAAACTTCCTTTACTGCATCCATTATATCGTCTACATTGTCCAATGCTTCAATTAAAGCAGGTATTACTTCATATAAGTCGCCAACTATACCATAATCAGCTACTTCAAATATTGGAGCATTTGGATCCTTGTTTATAGCTACTATACATTTTGAATCTTGCATACCAGCTAAATGCTGAATAGCTCCTGAAATACCACAAGCAACATAAAGTTTTGGTCTAACTGTCTTTCCAGTTTGACCAACTTGATGAGGTTGATCTATCCATTGTGCATCTACAGTAGCACGGCTAGCACCCACTACTCCACCTAATTTTTCAGCTAATTCTTCAATTAATTTAAATCCTTCTGCACTTCCCAATCCTCTACCACCAGATACAATTATAGGTGCTTCTTCTAAAGCTACTATTGGTTTATCACTCTTAACTACATCTATAACTTTAGCCTTGATATCAGCTTCTGTCAATTTTGGAGCAAACTTTTCAACTGTCCCTTTTCTTCCCTCAACAAATTTTGCCTTTTCCATAACTCCAGGTCTAACTGTAGACATTTGTGGTCTATGATTTGGACAAATAATTGTAGCCATTAAGTTTCCACCAAATGCTGGACGAGTCATCATTAGACGTCTATTTTCCTTGTCTACATCTAGTCTTGTACAGTCAGCTGTAAGGCCAGTATGAACTCTTGCTGATAGTCTTGGTCCTAAATCTCTACCTATATTTGTAGCACCAATAAGCAATATTTCTGGCTTTCTCTCTTCAATTAAATCATATATAACTTTTGCATATCCATCAGTTGTATACACATCTAAAAGTTCGCTATCTGCATAAATTACTCTATCTGCACCATATTTTATAAGAGTTTCAGCTACATCGTCAATATTGTGTCCTAACAATACAGCACTTAGTTCAGTATCTAATTCATCAGCTATCTTTCTTCCTTCGCCCAATAGCTCAATAGCAACATTTAAAAGTTTGCCACCTCTTTGTTCTGCAAATACCCAAACTCCTCTATATTCGTCAACATTTACTCCGCCTTTTCTTCCTTCTTCTTTCTCAATTGCCTTTACCGGACATTTTTCTATACATTGACCACAAGCTGTACATTTATCAGTAATGACTGCTTTTTTATCAACCATTTGAATAGCATCAAATGGACATACTCTAATACAAGCTCCACAGCCAACACATTTTTCTTTTATGACTTTTACTGCCATAGCTACATCCTCCTTTTATATTAAAATCACAGATATTTATATAATCTTTCTCTCTTTTAGTCTTACTACTAGTGCTCTAGCAGCTTCCTTACTACTTCCTTCTAACATTTCCACAGCAGAAGCTTTTCCTTGTGGTGTGAAAGATTTGCTAACTTGAGTTGGTGATCCATCAAGGCCTATATTGTCTCTATCTACTTCATAATCATTAGCTGTCCATACAGTAACCTTATTTTCCCTATATGCTTTATAAATTCCCTTTATTGATGGATATCTAGGTTCATTTAATTCCTTAATTGCAGTAAGTAGTACTGGCATTTCTGATTCAATCACAAAATATCCATCTTCTAATGCTCTTTTAGCTCTAACTTTTCCGTCCAATATTTCTAATTCTTTTACATAAGTAATTTGAGGGATTCCTAAATGTTCGGCAATTTGTGGGCCTACTTGTGCAGTATCTCCATCAATAGCTTGTCTACCACAGAATATAATGTCATAATCTCCTATATTCTTAATAGCTCCTGCTATTGCTGTGGATGTTGCCCATGTATCAGAACCTGCAAAAGCTCTGTCACTTAAAAGTATTGCTTCATCAGCACCCATAGCCAATGCTTCTTTTAAAGCTACATCAGCTTGTGGTGGTCCCATACTTAAAATAGTAACTTTTGTATCAGGATTTGCATCTTTTATTCTCAAAGCTTCTTCTAAAGCATTTCTATCGTCAGGATTTATAATGCTTGGAACTCCTTCACGAATTAAAGTTCCCTTAACTGGATCAATTTTCACTTCATTTGTATCAGGAACTTGCTTTAAACATACTATGATATTCATAACTTCCTCCTCCTTTAATTATCTTAATAAATTACCTGCAATAACCATTTGTTGTACTTGAGAAGTACCTTCATATATTTCAGTTATCTTAGCATCTCTCATCATTCTTTCAATTGGATAATCTTTAGTATATCCATATCCACCATGTAATTGAACGCATTTAGTAGTTACATCCATAGCAGTATTTGCAGCAAACAATTTTGCCATAGCTGCTTCTTTGTTGTAAGGAAGTCCATTGGCCTTGTTGAAAGCTGCTCTATAAACTAAAAATTTAGCTGCTTCAATTTCAGTTGCCATATCTGCAACCATCCATTGCAATCCTTGGAATTTAGATAATGGTCTACCAAATTGTTTTCTTTCTTTTAGGTATTTAATAGTTTCTTCCAATGCGCCTTCTGCAATTCCAAGAGCTTGAGAAGCAATTCCTATTCTACCGCCATCTAAAGTAGTCATAGCAATTTTAAAACCTTTTCCTAATTCTCCAAGTAAGTTTTCCTTTGGAACTACACAGTTTTGGAAAATAAGCTCTGCAGTTGAAGATGCTCTAATTCCCATCTTGTCTTCTATCTTCCCGATGCTAAATCCTGGAAAATCTTTTTCTACTATAAACGCACTTATTCCTCTAGTTCCTTTTGTTCTATCTGTCATAGCAAAAACTATATATACATCTGCCTGTCCACCATTTGTGATAAATATCTTTGACCCATTAAGTATATAGTTGTCTCCGTCTTCCACTGCTACAGTTTGTTGTCCAGCTGCATCTGTACCTGCATTTGGTTCAGTTAATGCAAAAGCACCCAATTTTTCGCCCTTTGCCAAAGGTACTAAATATTTTTGCTTTTGTTCTTCTGTTCCATATTTATATATTGGCCAACATCCTAAAGATGTATGAGCAGATAAAATAACTCCTGTAGTAGCACATACTTTTGACAATTCTTCAACAGCTATAGCATAAGCCAGTTCATCTCCACCAGCTCCGCCATATTCTTCAGGGAAAGGTATACCAAGCATATTGTATCTAGCCATTTTTTCTACATTTTCTCTTGGGAACCTTTCAGTTTCATCGATTTCCGCTGCAATTGGCTTTACTTCTTTTTCAGCAAAATCCCTCATTACATTTCTAACCATTTCTTGCTCTTTCGTCAAAGTGAAATTCATATTATATTTCCCTCCCTATAATATTGGCTAAATATTGTCCAAATATATTATAATTCATTTCCAATTTTATTTCTACAACATTTGTTAATTATTTATCTTTGTTCGCATTGTATTTTTATAGGTAAATAACAAAAAAAGCCAATATATCTATATAAACATATGATATATTGGCTTTTTAGAACATATAAGTTTAAATTATTTATGTGAAACAAATAATATAATCACAAATTTTACGTCATTTAGTTAACGATGTTTTCATTAGGATTCAGTATCAAAACTAGGATGATTTTTCAAAAAATAAGACAATGTAAATAAACTTTCATTTAAATGCACATTTTCTACAACAATACTGTCTGGCACTATCAAGTCAGCAGGGGCAAAATTCCATATACCCTTTATACCACTTCTTACATATATATTTGCAACCTCTTGAGCATTGTCTTTAGGCGTTGTTATGATACCAATTTCCACATTATTGTCCTTTATGAATTGTTCCAACAAATCTACATCTCTTATCTCAATATCTCTGATTTTTAATCCAATCATTTTAGGATTTTTATCAAACAGTGACAATACTTTAAATCCTGCATCTTCAAATCCTTTATAATTTGCTATGGCCTGACCTAAATTGCCTGCACCAGCAATTACGGCATTGTACTTTTTATCTAGACCCAATATTATACCTAATTCTTTGTGCAAATCTTCAACATTGTACCCATACCCTTGTTGGCCAAATCCTCCGAAATTGTTTAAATCTTGTCTTATTTGAGAAGCTGTAAAACCTGTCAACTTGCTCAATTCCTGTGATGAAATTCTAGTTATTCCTTTGTTAAGAAGTTCTCCCAAATACCTATAATATTTAGGAAGTCTTCTTATGACTGTCATTGAAACTCTACTTTCTCTATCCATATTCAAACTTCCTCTCCTACTATCGAATTTTAACGAATTACTTTTTCAAATTATATCATTTCTATATTTATACGTCAATTTTAAGTAACAAGCTATATCTCACTTTTTATTATACCTCATTTTTTCATCTTTCTATCATTATTTATTATTTTTATATTATATCCTTTGAATGAATATATATATTTTTTATTGAAATACTAAAAAATATAATAGTCAAAGGAGGTTTTTTTATGGCAAGTAAAGAACAACTACAAAAAGTGGCAACACAATGTGATGAATACAATATGAAGGAAGATTTTTCTGTGGAACTATCCTCTGACTTTAGTGTTGAAAACATAAAAAGTTGTGAAAATTGTATTCATTTCACAAGAGATCACAAATGCGACATGAATTTAGTAGATAAAGTTTTATCTAGTATGGCAATGGAATTAGATAAAAAATAGTCCTTAATCTTTCATAGGGCTATTTTTTTTGGTAAAATTAAATTAAAGTGTTTATATTAGGAGTGAATAAAAATGATAGTACTATCTTGCAGCAATTTATCTAAAACTTTTGGCATCGATACTATATTAGATAATATAACTTTTGCTATAAATAGTGGAGAAAAAGTTGGTCTTGTGGGACTAAATGGTTCTGGAAAAACAACTCTTTTCAATATTTTAGCTGGAGAAATTTCTAAAGATAGTGGAGATATATATGTTCAAAAAGACTTAAAAATAGGATATTTAAAACAACATGTTCAAATTCAAAGTAATAAAACCGTATTTGAAGAATGCCTAGAAGTATTTGCACCTATAATGGAAATAGAAAAAAATTTAAGAAAACTTGAAAAACTAATAAGTATAGAGGGGGCAAAAGGTGAAACAGAAAAGCTAAATAAGCTTATGGAAGAATACTCTAATCTACTAGAAGAGTTTTCAAATAAAAATGGATATGGATTTAAAAGTGAAATAAAAGGCGTTTTAAAAGGTCTTGGCTTTTCTGATGAAGATATGGAAAAAGAAATAAACAAGTTGAGTGGTGGACAAAAAGCTAGATTGTCTTTAGGAAAACTACTTCTTGAAAAGCCTGATTTGCTTTTATTGGACGAGCCTACCAACCATTTAGATATAGAAGCTGTCTCTTGGCTAGAAAAATTTCTAAAAGAATACAATGGTACTGCCCTCATCATCTCTCATGACAGATATTTCTTAGACAATGTTGTAGATAAAATATTTCAACTAGAAAATTTAACCCTTAAAACCTACAATGGAAATTATACAGAATTTATGAAAAAACGAAAAATAGAAATAGAACTTTTAAAAAAACAATATGACAATCAACAAAAAGAAATAGAAAGACAAGAAGAAATAATCAAGAGATTTTTAAGCTATGGAGGACAAAGATATATCAAACAAGCTCAAAGCAGGCAAAAACTCCTTGAAAAAATGAAAAAAGTTGATAAACCTATAGCTGATGGGAAAAAAACAAAACTTAGATTTGAGCCTAAAATAGAAAGTGGAAGAGAAGTCCTTAAAATAGAAGGAGTAAGTAAATCTTTTGACAATAATGTACTGTTTGAAAATGTGAATTTCAATGTCTATAGAGGTGAAAAAGTAGGACTTATTGGTCCTAATGGAATAGGTAAAACTACTTTGTTTAAAATAATCTTGGGAAAGATATCTCAAACTAATGGAGATATAGTACTTGGGTCTAATGTCCATATTGGATATTTTGATCAAGAGCAGGCAAACTTAGACCCCAACAAAACCGTTATTGATGAAATATGGGACGAAAATCCCAATTTAGATTATTATCAAATAAGAACTTATTTAAGCCAGTTTTTATTTTTTGGAGATGATATATTTAAAGAAATAAAAGATTTAAGCGGTGGTGAGAGAAGCAGAATATCACTACTTAAGCTTATGCTTTCTAAATCCAATTTTCTTTTAATGGACGAACCTACCAACCATTTGGACATAGATTCAAAAGAAGTTCTAGAAGAGGCTTTAGAAAATTATGATGGGACAATTTTAGTTATTTCTCATGACAGATATTTCTTAAATAAAGTCACAGATAAAATCGTTGAATTATCTAAAGATGGCACTGAAGAGTTTTTGGGAAATTTTGATTATTATTTAGAAAAGAAAAATCAAATTTTAGAAGAAGATGAAGAAGAAGAAACTAAGACTAAAACTCAAATGAAAATTGAAAGAAAAAAGGAAAGAGAAAAAAAAGAAAAAGAAAAAGAAAGAAAAAAGGAAATTTCAAAACTAGAAAGTCTAATTGCAAATGAAGAAGAAAAAATCAAAGAAATAGATGCTATAATGTGCAATCCCCAAATTTATGATGAACCAGAAAAAGTACAAGACTTAGCCATAAAAAGAGATGAAATTCAAAGCAAATTAGATATGCTATATGAGGAATGGATAAGTCTTACAGAAGATTCATAGGAAATTTGTCCCCAATAAATCCACAACTTATTCACATTATCCACATATTTATCCACAAGTATTTTAGCTATTCTAATTTAAATTTTTAGCTTTTTCCACATTATCCACACTTTTTCTTTTGAATTTTTATAAATTGTGTGGATAATGTGTGCAAAATTTGTTGATTATTTAAACCCTAACTCTAAATTTGGTTCTACATTCAAATCAAATTTAGAAGTATATCCACTAATATAGTTGAAATATGCAGCAGAACCTATCATAGCAGCATTGTCTGTGCATAAAATTGTAGATGGATATTTTATATCTATTCCTTCTTTATTTCCTCTATCTAAAAGCATGTTTCTAAGTCCTTTATTGGCTGCTACACCACCTGCCACTACTATAGTTTTAGATTTTCTTTCAAGGGCAAGTCTTATGGTTTTTTCTACAAGAACTTCTGTTGTTGCGGCTTGAAAACTTGCTGCTACATCTTCTATTACTATTTCTTCTCCCATTTGCTTTGCGTGATTTAGATAGTTTAGTACAGCAGTTTTTAAACCGCTAAAACTAAAATCATAGCTATCTTCTTCTAGGCAAGGTCTTGGAAAGTTTATTGCTTCACTATTTCCCTCCACTGCCAATTTATCTATAAGAGGCCCTCCTGGATATGGAAGTCCTAGGGATCTAGCTACTTTGTCAAAAGCCTCTCCAGCAGCATCATCTCTTGTCCTGCCTACAAGTTCATACTCAGTATAGGAGTTGGCTTGTACTAAATAAGTATGCCCTCCTGATACTACAAGGCAAGTAAAAGGTGGCTCTAAATCCTTGTGAGTAATGTAATTGGCACATATATGACCTTCTATGTGGTTTACCCCTACAAGAGGCACATCTAACGCATAAGCTATAGCTTTAGCACTGGATATACCCACAAGAAGTGCCCCTACAAGTCCTGGACCTCTAGTCACCCCTACTATATCAATATCTTTAAATTTAATATTCGCTTCATCAAGAGCTTGTTGTATGATGGAATTTATACTTTCTATATGTTTTCTTGAAGCAACTTCTGGTACTACTCCACCAAATTTTCTATGAATCTCAATTTGTGATGAGATAATATTTGAAAAAACTTCCCTACCATTTTTAAGCACCGCACAGGAAGTTTCATCGCAAGAAGTTTCTATTGCCAATGTCATGATGTCCTTTTTCATCTTTTTCACCTCAATCAAATTTCTCATATTCTTTTCCACATAATTATTGCATCCTCATTGTTGTCAGAATAATATCCAGGTCGAATACCATATTCTTTAAATCCATATTTAGTGTATAAAGATTTTGCTATCTCATTAGTCTTTCTCACTTCTAAAGTCATAGCAACAATGTTTCTATCACTACATATATCTATCAAAGCTTCCATTATTTTTTTCCCAACCCCAAGACCTCTGTATTTTTCATGAACTGCAATATTTGTCACATGCCCTTCATCTATTATAAGCCATATCCCACCAT
>JAKPAR010000384.1 GCA_029779375.1 Bacillota bacterium
ATTCCTGCCAAAAGGTATTTTAAGCACAAAATCCATACTTATATCTAATTTTTCTCCACGCTTTAATGGTTTATCTAATGAAATCTTAAGCACTTCTTTATCTTGAGTATATTTTATGTTTTTATTGTTTGCGAAAACTTTTTCAATATGTATGTCTCCCAATTCTTCTTTAGCTAATTTAACTTCTCCTTCAATGCCCAAAAAAGATAATGCAGGCATGGTCTTTATATCATTATAGGAATCTGGATAAAGGTGAAATACTATTTCTTTCAATTCTCTATTGTAGTTATTTTTAAAAATTAAAGTTTCTTTTCCACTTATTGTCTTTTCATTGTAATTTAATTTTATATCTATTTTGTACTCGTTTATATCTCCTACATTTTCTGCAAATGATATGGGTATAAAGCTAAATATGATGAAAATCGCCAAAAACAAAGATAATATTCTAGACTTAACTTTCACAAAAACTCCCCCTTTTTTATATATTAAGCACCTCTTTTAATATACTGGTAACACCATTTTCATTGTTGCTTTTAGTCGTAACAATGTCTGCTGCTTTCTTTACCTTTGGAGTCCCATTTTTCATAGCTATTCCAAGACCAGCCTTTTTTATCATCTCAATATCATTGTTGTCATCTCCAATAGCAATCATTTCATAATCTTTTATGTCTTTAACTTTTCCATACTCCTCAAGGCTGAGCCATTTAGAACCTAGTGGGTTCATCACTTCAAGTAAAGCCCCTGCTATAGTCATATTTTCCATCATGTGAGAACTATATTTATATGGATAGTTTTCTAGTATCTTGTTGTTGAAAAATTCAAGTTTTTCCTTATCCCCTATATATACAACAGTCAATACTTTGGGATTATCCATTTTAAGTAAATCATCCACTCTTCTAAATCTGTCTACATTGTCTGATAGATAGCTAGAATATTTAGAATTGTTTCTATCAAGCTCTATGACCATATCATATCCATCTTCATAGTTGTCCACATGAATGATTGGATCTAATCCTTCTTTTTTTCCTTCTTTAATTAACACATTGAAATCTTCTACATTTAAATATTTCTTTATTAAAATTTTGTCATCTTTCATATTTCTAACTATATTGCCATTGTTAGCTAATATACATATATTCTCATCTATGCTTTCAACAAATTTTTTAGCCGACCAATATCTTCTACCAGTAGCAATGACAATTTCATATCCTCTTTTAATTATCTCCTTTAAAACAGATATACTTTCAGCAGTTATCCTTTTATCATCTGTAAGAAGTGTCCCATCTAAATCAATAGCAATAAGTTTATACTTCATATTATCACCCTAAATTTTTTAGTACAATATTTGAAAATTAGGTTCGGAAAACCCGAACCTAATCCCTAGTATTTAAAATATTCGACAAAAGATTTGTATATATAATAATGGTCTTTTACTCCACCCAATTCCCTTATAGAATGCATACCAAGTAGTGGATTACCTATATCTACAGAAGAAATATCAATTTGAGTAGATGAAATAGGTCCAATAGTTGAACCTCCCCTTTCATCTGATCTATTCAAGAATTTTTGAACAGGAATTCCTGCAGATTTACATACACTTTCATATACTGTAAGTGATAAACTATCTGTAGTATAAGACTGGTTGGCACTTATCTTTATACAAGGTCCTCCATTTAATACGGGTCTATTGGTTGGATCTTGTTTTTCAGCATAATTTGGATGAACAGCATGAGCCATATCTGCCGAAATCAAAAATGAATTGTATAAACTCCTATAAAAATCCTCTCTATCCTTTCCAAGAGATATACAAATTCTTTCAAGAACAGTTCTAAGCATAGGACTAGCTGCTCCTTGTTTTGTAGTACTACCTACTTCTTCATTGTCAAACAAAACCACAACATTTGTAGCATTTCCAACTTTCCCATCTATAAGAGCTCTTATTCCAGCATGAGCCATAGCCAAATCATCTTGCTTCCCACAAGATATAAATTCATTATTAAAACCTACAATAGAGCCTTTTTCATATTCATAAAGATATAAATCAAAATCCACTATGTCTTCGTGAGAAATATTTAATTCTTCAGCTAATAACTTTATTAAAAAATCTTTCTTTTCAAATTCATCACTTATCATTCCAACAAGAGGCAAAGTCTCTTTTTGGGTATTTAATTTTACACCCTCATTTACTTTTCTATTCATATGTATAGCTAAATTTGGTATTATCATTAGAGGCTTGTCTATATTTATAAGCTTCACTTCTGGACTAAATATATCTTTGCCTTTTACAGCTACTCTTCCTGCAATAGATAGTGGTCTATCGAGCCAAGTATTTATAATAGGGCCTCCATATACTTCAGTATTCAACCTTAAATATGCTCCTTCTTCCACCATCTCAGGATTTGGTTTAATTCTAAAAGTAGGAGAATCAGTATGAGCTCCAATCAATTTAAATCCATATTTTTCAATATCTCCCTTACCTACAACAAAAGCTATAAGAGCTGAATCGTTTTTAACAGTAAAATATTTGCCTTCCTTTTCAACATTCCATCTTTCTTTTAAATTTAATTCAACAAAACCATTTTTTAAAAGTTCATTTTTAACGTTTTCTACTGCATGAAAAGGACTAGGACTTCTGTCAATAAAATCCACCAATTCTTCAGCAAATTTTAGTTCTACAGTCAAATCAACCACCCTTTCATATTTTTTTGTAAAAATTTTCTTAAAACGAAAATATCCTGTTTCATTGACATAAATAACTACCATCTCCACAGGATAATACGTTTTAATATTCACTAAAAAATATATTGATGATTATTCATCTTCATCTTCATCTTCATCTTCGTCTTCATCTTCAAAATCTTCATCATCATCCATAAATAGTGCATAAAAAGCTTCTGAAACTATTTCAAATTCTTCATCATCTTCAATTTGCCCTAATTCAAATCCATCTTCAGCTTCAATATATTCATACAATAGCACTTGTTCATCCTCTAATGGAAGCAATGCAATATATGATTTATCTTCTACTTCAAAAACTCCTAATATAGCACATTCCATTTCACTGTCATCTTCCAAAGTAAGAGTTATTATATCCATTTCCTCTTCATGGTCACATCCACAATCACAAGCATCATCAAAATGGTTACAGCAATTATGATCATCATGTTTATTTGTCATCTTCATTCTCCTTTACAATTTATTTAATAATTAATATATGCTTATAATACCCTATTTTAAACTAGAAGTATATAGAAATTCATAATTTATTTTATTTCTTTCAAAACTTCAACAAGCAAATTCCAAGTTCTTTCTGTTGAAGATATACTGAGCTTCTCATCTGGTGTATGAACTCCATACATATTTGGTCCAAAGGAAACCATATCCATATTCTCAAATTTTTCATTGAATAGTCCACATTCAAGTCCAGCATGAATTGCTGCTATTTCTAGCTCTTTGCCAAATTGCTCTCTATATACCTTTTGAAAAACTTCTCTTATATATGAATTTTCTTTATATTCCCACTCAGGATAAGCAGAATAGCTTTCCCATTTTCCTCCCAATATTTCAGCTATAATAGCCATTTCATTTGATATTTTTTCTCTCAAACTTCTTACAGAACTTCTAATAGAACTTTCAAAAGTAATACTTTCCTCTAAAGTCTTAACCACGCCTAAATTGTTTGAAGACTCTACCAATCCCTCAATTTCTTTGCTCATTGTTTGAACTCCATTTGGAACCAGCATAAGAGTTGCAATGACCTTATCTGTAGTCTCTTTAGAAAATACTTTTACAGCTTCTGTATCTACTTTTTCAAAATCTAGACTTACATTGGCATCAGACGATTTTAATTCATTTTTAAACTCACTAGCAACTTTACTTACAATTTCTTTTAAAACACTTTCTTCTGCACTATCCATTGCAAGTACTGATTCTGCACTTCTTGGAATGGCATTAGTCTTTGCCCCACCTTCGACATTGAGAAGTCTAATATCTATTTGTTTCTTTATTTCATAAAGTAGCCTACCCATAAGTTTGTTGGCATTCCCTCTGCCTTCATTTATTTCCATACCTGAGTGTCCACCTTTAAGTCCTGTTATCTTCAAAACATAAACAGATGCATTTTCTTTTCTATTTTCCCAAAGTATTGGTATTTCTATTTTATCTCTTTCCCCTCCTGCACAACTTACCAATAGCTTTCCTTCTTCTTCTGAATCTATATTTATCAATATTCTCCCTTGAATGTTTTTAGGATCTAAACCATTTGCTCCATTCATTCCTGTTTCTTCTGAAGTAGTCAAGAGAACTTCCAATGGGGGATGAGAAATATCCTCTGATTCAAGAATTGCCAAGCACATAGCTACAGCTATCCCATTATCTGCTCCAAGTGTAGTGTTCTTTGCACTAATAAAATCTCCATCTACATTTAACTCAAGAGGATCTCTTGAAAAATCATGGCAAACATTTGCATCTTTTTCACATACCATATCCATATGTCCTTGCAAAACTACTACAGGTGAATTTTCATATCCCTTTGTACCAGGCTTTTTAATTATCACATTTAATGCTTCATCTTGAATAAAATCAAAATTATGCTCTTTGGCAAAATTCGCTAAATAATCACTTATTTCTTTTTCCTCTCCAGAACAGTGAGGTATTTTAGTTAATTCTTCAAAATAATAAAATACTCTTTCTGGTTTTAAATTTTCTAAAACTCTCATAAAAAAACCCTCCTTCATAAAGTTAAACATTTATACTTCTATAATATACTCACTTTCAAATCCAAATACATCTACAATTTTTATTCCAATACTTCTCTTTGCCTTTTTTAGCAATTTCAATTCAATTTTGTCAGGAATTTTATAGCTTTCTTTATCTCTTTTACTTTGCCATCTACTTCTGAAGATTTTCCCATCATAATCTGTATCTATGCTTATGATATCTATAAGAGCAAGAGAATCCTTGAGCATAACTTTATATAAAATGTCCTTATACTTTTCTTCAATAGGAATATTATCTATATCTATTTCATAGCCTTCCAAATTAATACTAATAATTTTCGTGTCAAATTCAAAACTTTTTTTGTCTATTGAATGTATTTTCAATCTTCCACCCTTAGGTATATAAAACCCTTCAATTTTTTCATGAATAAATCCCTTAGATTTTATATCCATAAGTCTTTTTTTAGTTGCTTGTAAAGAAGCGTAGCCTAAATCAGATAATATCCATTTTCTATTGTATCTCTCTGCCACAACTGCTGTAGTACCACTGCCCGCGAAGAAATCTGCAACTACTGAATCTTCATTTGAAGAAGCCAATACAATTCTTTCAAGCAGTTTCTCAGGTTTTTGAGTCCCATATCCCATTCTTTCACTAGATGTTCTACCTACCATATCAATATTCCAAACATCTTTCATATTAACTAAAGTATACCATCCCAGTTCATCTTTATATTCACTTACTCCTTTAAATCTATAAGGCTTAAAACCTCTGTTGTAAGACTTTTCTTTTTGTGGGTTGAATATATAATCTTTAGTCTTTGAATACAATAGAATAGTATCATGTTTCCTTGAAAAATACTTTTTACTGACTCCTCCTGATTTATAACTCCAAATTATTTCATTTAAAAACATATCTTCACCAAATATTTCATCCATGAGCAATTTCGCATAATGAACCATATGCCAGTCCAAATGAAGATAAATGCTTCCCCTGTCACTCAAAAGCTCTCTCATAAGTAAAAGTCTCTTATATAACATCTTAAGATATGAAATACTACCTTCATTCCATGTATCTGAATAAGCAAAATTCTCAATAGTCACCAATTCATCATCTAAAGGCAATATTATCTTTGAATTGTAATTAGCTTTTGATAAAAAAGGTGGATCAATATATATAAGATCAAGCTTTCCTCTCATAGATTGACAACCATTTCCTTTTAGTAGGGCATTCATTATGTATATATTATCTCCAGATATAAATCTGTTAGTCAATTTTTCTTCATTGTATTCCCCGACTATTTCTACTGTTTCAACTTTTTTCACATCTTCTTTTAACAAATCCTCAACTTCTCTTTTCCCTTGACTTATAATATCAACAATTTCCTTAAGCAAATCCCTTCCTCCTAAAATCTTTGTCTTATCTGTATTCTACACGTTTTAACAAATACCTTCAAGATATGAAATATTATTATTTCTTAAATTTGTACCTTTTATTTGTCCTTGATTTAATATATAATTCAATTAATATATTATTTCGGGGGTGAAATGATGGAAATATTAAAATCTTTAGTAGTTGATCTTCCTGAAGATGTAAAAAAAGCCGAATATCATGGAGATTTTAACAAAGCACTACATTTAATAGAACTCTACATGAATAGAAATATTCCTATTGTTCTTAAAAATAGACTTACATATGAAAAAGACAGAATTCGAAGACTAAAAGAAGACTATATCTATAGCTATGATGAAGCACTAGAACTAGCTTCAAAAAAAATAAGTAACTTTTCAAAAGATGAGCTAGAAATGATGAAAGACCAAGGCTATGCTGAATGGATTTACATCAATGGAGAAGTTAAATTCATCCACTCTTTTTTAGACAATATGATAAAAGTCAATACAAGTCTTAAAGAAAGACTCATTGAAAAAGACAACGAAAATAGTGATAGCCAAATACTTTCAAAAACTGTAGAAGAAATGATGGATGGAAAAGAAAAAAAATATTTCTTCCATTTAAAAACAGGCATCAAATTAAATGGAGAATACGCACGCATTGGAGAAACTGTAAGGGTACACATTCCTATACCTCAAAATGCACAACAAATAAAAAATATAAAAATACTCAATACTTCTCATGAACCAAGATATATTTCACCAGAAAATTATCCTCAAAGAACTATATATTTTGAAAAAGAAGTAACAGGAGAAGAAATATTTACTGTAGAATATACTTATGAAAATCATGTGAAATATACAAAATTTGACCCAAATATAGTTTCAAAAGAACAACCAAATTTCTATACTGAAGAAAGGCTTCCTCATATAAGATTTACACCATTTTTGGTTCAATTGGCTAATAAAATTGTAGAAAATGAAACTAATCCACTATTAAAAGCAAGAAAAATATATGACTATATAACGCAAAATATCAAATATTCCTATATGCCTCAATATGCAACTATAATAAATGTTCCTGAGTACTGTGCTTACAACTTAAAAGGCGATTGTGGTGTACAAGCTCTATTATTTATAACTTTATGCAGAATTGTTGGAATTCCTTCAAGATGGCAATCTGGATTATATGTAAATCCATATTATATAGGATGTCATGACTGGGCTGAATTTTATATAGAACCTTATGGTTGGATTTTTGCTGATCCATCCTTTGGAGGAGGAGCTCTTAGAAATAAAAATGAGGCAAGATGGAATTTCTACTTTGGAAATCTTGATCCATTTAGAATGGTAGCTAATTCTGAGGTAAACTATGAATTCTTGCCAGCTAAAAAACATTTCAGACAAGATTTCTGCGACAATCAAGTAGGCGAAATAGAATACAATGATAGATTTTTAGAATCACAAGAATATGAAACTATACTTAAAATAATAGATGCTCATGAAATTTAAATGAGTAAAATAGCGTGACAAATGCCACGCTATTTTACTCATTAATTACTTTTTATAAAAACTAATCTAGCTAAATTTCCACCATACTTCCACTCTTTTTTGCCACTCAAATTTATTTATATCAATATAAATAAGTATTTATTTCCAAGTATTTGACCATGCTTACAATATATTCTTCCAGTTTATGTATTTATTTAATATTTCAACAAATTTAATCAAATATTTTTCCTCTAGTTCAGTAAACCTTCCTACATAAGGACTATCTAAATCAAGAACTCCATAAGGCACATCATCTTTGACAATAGGTACGACCAATTCTGATCTAGAAGCTTCATCACAAGCTATATGGCCTGGAAAAGCATGAACATCTTCAATTCTCTGTATAATTCTATTGGCTAAGCTAGTACCACACACTCCTTTTCCCATTTGAATTCTATTACAAGCTGGAAGTCCTTGAAAAGGTCCAAGAACCAATTCTTTATCTCTCAATATATAAAATCCTGCCCAATTCAACTTATCTACACAAGCCATAACTATAGCAGAAGCATTAGAAAGATTGGCAATTTCATCTTGTTCCGAACTCAATTGTCCTTTCAAAAGTATAAGCATATACTTATATTTTTCCTCATCTGTCATATTTTTTAAAGGCTCTAATTTAAACATTTGTATTCCCCCTCAAATTATTCTTTTAAAAATATTTTCCCAAGACATATTCTTTATATCTTGAAAAACTTCTTCATCTTCTACATATCCACATTTTTTAAACTCATCTATTTGCATCTTCATTGCGTTTCTTAGCCTTTCCTCAAATATATTAATCTCACTAATATCTGGTGTATCTGCATCTATCATACTGGGAAGTTTCACATATTTTACAATACCACTACTATTTATATTGTATCCCAAAAAATTCCTAAGCCCAGGTATATCTGTTGCAACAACTCTAAGCCCACAGGCAAGAGCTTCAATTGTCACCAAGGAAAGCCCCTCATAAAAAGATGGAAGTACAAATATTTGGCTTTCCCGAAATAAATCTCCAAGAGTAGCTTGAGATACTTCTCCAGTAAATACAATTTTATTCTTAGATTTTTCTCCAGCACTTTTTATAACTTTTGCTTCTTTCCCACTTCCAGAACCTACAATATATAGTTCCATATCTTCCAATGTATCTAAGCTGTCATAAGCTCCAATTAAAGATAGTACACCTTTAGAATAGCTTATTTTCCCTGCGTATATAAGTCTAATTCTATCTTCAACAAATTTTTTTCTTGATGGATAAAATATATCTGAGTCAAATCCACCACCTATAACAGAAATCTTTTCCCTATCTATTCCGTAAATATCAACTATTTTTTCCTTTTGAAATTCATTTAGTGCAAATACATTGTCAATACCACTACATCCTTCTAAAACATATTCCCTATATTTAGAACACATTTCAAACTGTCTTATATCCGTACCATGGCATATAGAAACCAATGGGATATCTTGTGTAAGCTTCCTCACAAGAGAAGTAAGTATCCATAGATGATGGGATATAATAATGTCTGGCTTAAAGTCATTTAAAGCCTTCCTTATGCTTGTACTAAAAGCCTTTTCCCATTTTTGAAACATTTCATCGGTCATATCTTTATATCTAGTACTTTCATAAGGCATAACATCACTCATTCCCACTATGGGAAATGGAAGAGTTTCAGTATTAAATACCACAGGATAAAAATATTTTTCATCTATATTATCTAAAACTAAATCATCGTCTTTTGATATACCTGCTATAAGACCTTGACTATACCCTTTCTTGCTAGCTTCATTCATAAGAGCTCTTAAATACACTCCACTTCCTGTTTTTCCTGGATACTGTGATATTATATGCAATATTTTCTTCACAAAACCACCTCTGATTTTAACTAAATACTTTCTTCAAATAAAACTTAAGAATTTCAGCCTTGTCCTTATTTTATAATACCACAAGATAATAGAAAAGCATCTACTTTTGTAGATGCTTTTTACTATTTAAATTAATCAAAAATAACCACTTCATTGTTCTTTAATGATTCTTTCACATCAATTATTCTCTGATTGGATGAACCTTTAAACTTCAACATCATGCTTTTCCTATTTATATCAAAAGGTCCATCAACCAGTATATCCGTTACATACAAAAGTTCTTTCCATCCAGGCCTTGTATCCATATATTTTAGTATTTCTTCATAAGTATACCCTGTATAAGTCATGATATTTAACCCCATAGCCTTAACTTTTTCTCCAAGTACTGCAAAACTTTTGGCCTGTTCAAAAGGGTCTCCCCCACTAAAAGTAATACCATCTAGCAATGGGTTTTTCTTTATCATATCTAAAATATCTTCAATATCTATCAGCTGTCCACCTTCAAAAGAATGAGTTTGTGGGTTATGGCACCCAAGACAATGATGCTTACATCCTTGACTGAATACAGTCAATCTAATCCCTGGACCATCCACAATGGACTCCTTTTCAATACCAGCAATTCTCAAATAAGTACTCATTTTACCACCTCTTATTTGCAAGAAAAATGTTTAACTCTATCTCTTTCTTCTGCCCTTTTCGCATCGTTAAATCTATCTAAAGTTCCTACAAGATATCCTGTGATACGACGAATTCTTTCAAACTTTATATCTCCCTCTTCCCTACCACATTTAGGACAAGTATCTCCTATGATTCCTGTATACCCACAGACTGGATCTCTATCTACTGGATGATTTATAGAACCATAGCCAACACCCAATTCCTTCATGGCTCTTATTATTTTTTCAAAGGCTTCTAAATTTTGGGTTGGATCTCCATCAACCTCTACATAAGTA
>JAKPAR010000002.1 GCA_029779375.1 Bacillota bacterium
AAAGGTATTCACACTATAAAAATGCCATTAGCCCGAGTAATAAATACAGATATTATTTTAGAAACTTTGCATTTCAAAGATAATCATGTTGAAATAGAGCTGATATGGGACAATGCTGATAATAGGGATAATGATACAATATTAACGATGGAATATCTTTTTAGTAGTAATGAGAAAAGCTTATTATCAACTGTAAATAGAGGAAGTATAAACGTACCTAATGTTATAACAGTTCAAAATCACTTTGGTGAGATCATTGAAACAGGAAGCTATTTGTATCCCTCTATGCCTTATGATGATAATGGTAATGTGAAGATATATTGCATACTACCTTTAGAAGTTTGGCGAGAATCTGAAAAAATATATATTTCCATAGATAATATAACGTATAGCAAAAAACTTAATCAAAGCTATCAGGTTCATGTTATAGCATCATAGGAAGCATAGGAAAGATACATAAAGGAATTTTTTCAACGCTTTGTTATAGGGGTTTTGCATATGAACATAATCTTGATGTTCATAAATATATTTATATAAAGGAATAGGCAATTATAAATTAAGCCTATTCCTTTTTTCTAATGCGATGAAAATAAGGTTTTCTATTAGTAAAAGTAGTAATTTGATCAAAACCTGCCTGCATTATAGTTTCTAGCCCAGATTTTAGACCAAAACCGAAATCATCTAGCTTATGGGAATCTGAACCTAAAGTTATTATATTTCCCCCTAGCTCCCTATATCTCATAATTAATTCTAAAGGAGGCATGGGGCAATTTGAAACATGTCGATAGCCAGATGTATTTACTTCAATTCCTTTACCTTTTTTTATTAATACTTTAAAAATTTCATCAATGAGATCTAAGTGCAATAGTTCATCTTCCTTATTATAAGGCAGGGGAGAATATCTTTTTATGTAGCCAATATGACCTAGTACGTCAAAATGGGAAAAATCTTCTATTAATCTAAGGGTTTCCTCATAATAGAGTCTATAAATCTCTTCCTTAGTCTTACCAATATAATATTTTCCTCGGTAGGGATCCATTCTTTGAATTATATGTACTGAGCCAATTACAAAATCAAAGGGATAGTCTTCTATTATTTTGGCTGTTTCATTTAACACATGAGGTTGTAAACCAATTTCTATACCAGCCTTTATTTTAAGCTGTCCCTTATACTTTGTTTTGTTTTTTTCTATATCTGTAAAATATTTTTCTAAATCAATGGTGTCAAAATCAAATTCTGGATCTGGCCAATCTAAATCAATATGGTCTGTAAAGGCAATTTCCTTTATCCCAAGGTTAATAGCCTTAATACAGGCTTCATCTATAGTCATTTCCCCATCAATAGAGTGATTGGTATGTATATGGTAATCTACAAGCAAATTCATACACCTCTAAAAAAGATTTACTGTTATTTTATAATCTATCTGCTATATTCGTCAACTTTTTTACCACAATTTGTGATATTAGCTCAAGATTTATAATTTGCTTTTAATAAAATTCTTTATATATGAGTTCATTTGTTAATTTAGTTAGGAAGACTTTTTAATTTTCTTAAATTTTGATATTGACTACCATAATTGAATTGAGTATAATAAAGTTGCTTTAATACAACATTACTTTATCATGATAAAATATTAAAAAGAGGGATGTAATTGAGTAATTATAGGGGACAAATTCCTGAAGGATTGCAGGATTGTTTACCAGAAGAGTGTTACAACAAAAGAAGGATTGAAGATATCGTCCGTAGAGTATTTTATAGTAGAGGATATGATGAAATAGAAACTCCTGTTTTTGAATATTTGGACGTTTTTACTAATGGAACTGGTTTCATTGAACAAGAACAAATGCTGAAAATAGTAGGGCCAGGCAATCAGATTTTGGTTATGAGACCTGATATGACTACTCCCATAGCCCGTTTGGTGGCAACTAAATTTAAAGAGAAGCCTCTACCAATAAGGCTCTCTTATTTATCCAATATTTACCGTTACCAACAGCCCCATATGGGGAAACAATGGGAGATTGCACAGGCAGGTATTGAGCTTATGGGCATTGAAGGTCCAGAAGCGGATGCTGAAGTAATATCAACGGCCATAGAGTGTTTTTTGGATTTAAGTTTAGAGAATTTTCAAATAGATATTGGGCAGGTAGAATTTTTTAAGGGCTTGGTAGAAGAAGCGGATTTAGATTTCCAAACTGCCAGCCAATTGAGAGCATTAATCGAAGACAAAAATATATTGGCCCTAAAAGAGTTTCTTGAAGAACTTCCTATAAATATAGAGCTAAAAGAAGTGTTTCTGGATTTGCCAAAACTTTATGGAAACATAGATATACATAAGATAGCATCTCGCTATGATAGATATCCTAGATGTCAAAAGGCTATTCAGAATATCATGGAGATATATGATATCCTTAAAGATTTTGGACTTCACGAATTTATAACTCTGGATTTGGGAATGGTTCACAGCCTTAATTATTATACTGGTATTATTTTTAGAGTTTTTACAAAAAATTTAGGCTTTCCTATATGCGTTGGAGGACGTTATGATAGGTTACTGTCAGA
>JAKPAR010000020.1 GCA_029779375.1 Bacillota bacterium
TAGCGGTACGATTTCTGTGGCATCTCCTACTATTCCTAAGTCTGATACTTTAAATATAGGTGCTTCAGGATCTTTGTTTATCGAGATTATGTATTTCGATGTCGACATTCCTGCTATGTGTTGAACCGCTCCTGATATGCCTACTGCTATGTATAATTTGGACTGACTGTCTTTCCTGATAGCCCTATTTGGTGGGAGTAGTCTATCCAGCCCATATCAACTACTGCTCGCGTCGCTCCTACTGCTCCATTTAATCTTTCTGCTATTTCTATATTTTCTTTTTCGTTGTGTCCACCTATGTTGTATACCTCTCCACTTTTTCCTTTTTCAAATACTAAGTCTATTGCTTTACAATGATCTTCTACATATAACCAGTCTCTTATTTGTTTCCCATCTCCATATACTGGCAACTCTTTGTGGTTTAGTGCGTTGTGTATCATTAGAGGGATCAACTTTTCTGGAAATTGGTATGGTCCATATTTGTTTGAACATCTTGTTATGTTTGTATTTAGCCCATATGTGTCATGGTATGCCTTTACTATTAGATCACTGCTTGCTTTACTTGCTGAGTATGGACTGTGTGGGTCTAGTGGCGTTTCTTCTGTGAAGTATCCTGTTGGTCCAAGCGCTCCATATACTTCGTCTGTCGATATTTGTAGGAACTTTTGCTTTTTTCTTTCATCGTAATGTTCTTTAAATACATGTAGTAATGTTTGTGTTCCTAAAACGTTTGTTTTTACAAATATACCAGGATCATGTATTGATCTATCCACATGGCTTTCTGCTGCAAAGTTTATTATTCCATCTATTTCATATTTTGAATATATTTCTTCTAGCAATTTTCTATCGTTTATATCGCCTTTTATGAAAACAAACCTTTTCTTTTCTTCTTGAGTTAATTTAGATAGGTTATCTAAATTACCAGCATAGGTTAATTTATCTAAGCCTATTATCTTTCTGTCTTTGTATTTTCTTAGGTAGTAATACACAAATTTACTTCCAATAAAACCAGCTACACCTGTTACTAAGATTGTCATAAATCATACCCCATTTCATTTTCCAAGATTTTTCTCATATCTAACAAGGCATGATACATATCATAACTAGGAAACCAATTCAAATATTTTTTTGTATGAGTAATATCCATAAGATATTCATCTGAATCTTCTTTCAACTCTTTAGCAAAAACTATATTATTTATATTATCAAACACAAGATTTACAAGTTCTGCAAATGCTTTGTGTGAAATATTATTTTCCATAGCTATATTAAAAATTTTTTCTTCTGACTGATTTAGTAGAGCCTTTTCAACGGCGCTAACTATATCTTTTACATAAACATAATGCCTTTTCCCTTTACCTT
>JAKPAR010000026.1 GCA_029779375.1 Bacillota bacterium
CCATAGGGAAATTTTTAAGTGCACTTGGGATAAAGGTTTTGAGAGGGGGAGCTTTTAAACCTCGAACTGATCCAAATGATTTTCAAGGTTTAGGATTTGAAGGACTTGAAATATTAAAAAATATAAAAGATAAATATGAAATGAAAATAGTATCAGAAATTTTAGATCCTAGAGATGTTGAAAGGGCATATAATTATATAGATATCATTCAAATCGGCTCAAGAAATATGCAAAATTTTCCACTACTAAAAGAAGTGGGTAAGACTGATAAGCCTATACTCTTAAAAAGGGGTATGAGTTCTTCGATTGAGGAATGGCTTAAGGCTTGTGAATATATAAGTATGGAAGGAAATGAAAATATTATATTATGTGAGAGAGGAATAAGAACTTTTGAAAAATACACTAGAAATACATTAGATTTGGTAAGTGTACCAACAATTAAATCATTGTCAGAATATCCTATAATAGTTGATCCAAGTCATGGTACGGGCAGAAGAGAATTGATATTACCTGCTACTAAAGCTGCGTTGGCCATTGGTGCAGATGGAGTTATGATAGAAATCCACCCAAATCCTGAAAAGGCACTTTCTGACGGTTTTCAATCTCTTAATTTTTATGAGTTTGAAATTTTAGTAAATGAAATTAAAAGACTAAAGAATATGAATATATAAAAAGTAAAAAATCTCCCTACTATATTACATAATCGAAATATGTTAGGGAGGTTTTTTATATATTAAACGAGATATCAACTCAGTATTATTTTATTTAAAGTGGGAATAGTATCACTGAGTAGCTTTTGCATTAGTTTAAATAGAAAGTAAAATCTTTAGAAGGAGGCAGATAATGGAGAAGAAAAAACTTGCTCATTTTAGAGATTTATTGTTTAAAGAAAGAGCAAAGGTTGAAGAAATTTTAAATAAAATGGAAAACAATTTTTCTGAGTCAATGGAGGAATATTCAAGTGAACTTTCTTCTTATGACAATCACCCAGCAGATTTAGGAACAGAAATGTTCATGAAAGAACATGATATGGGACTAAAAAATAAAAATAATGATACTATTTATGAAATAGAAGAATCACTTAGAAATATAGATGAAGGTAATTATGGAATTTGTAAGGTCTGTGGCAAAGAAATAGATTTCAATAGATTGGAATTGATACCCTATGCTAAACTTTGTATAGATTGTTCTAAAAAAAGAATACCTTTAGAAAAGAAAATGAGTTTTAGACCTGAAGAAGAGGATAGGCCTTTACCTTTTTCCAAAAGTCACATCGATGAACTAAAAAATGAAGGAATAGAATTTGATAGAGAAGACAGTTATCAAGCAGTAGCAAGATTTAATATGGTTAAAGATGATCCTTCTGATTCTACAGGAGATAATCAAGGAATATATGATGATTTAGAAGATGGTATTGTTGAAGATGTAGAAAAAATATCAGAAGAATATTATAAGGATACTCTTTAATTAGCTAGTTAAATATAACTAGCTTTTTTCTTGTAATAAATAGTTTAATAGATTAGAATAATATA
>JAKPAR010000050.1 GCA_029779375.1 Bacillota bacterium
AGCATTGTTTCCATTGAGGTTTATTTTCCTCTTATAGAAATATGGATTATAATATATTACTTGTATTACTTGACTAACAAGTTTGTATAGTTTTAGTTTAACTAAGTACTCTATTTGAGGATATTTCTTATACATCGCTAAATATGCTGGGACAGAAAACGTATAACCTTTTTTATGGGTAGCAAAGTCTTTAATTGCAGAATACTCCCACAATGTATTCTGCAAAACCTTTTCCAGATTTTTTTCATATAATATAGTATTATCAAATATATAGTTATTGTAAACAAATGGAGATCTGCCTTTTTCATCGCACCATCTAATTTCTTCAGTTTGTTTGAAGTTGTCCCACTCATATACTTTTATATTTCCGTCTTTATCATAAAATTCTCTGACATATTCATCAATAACTAGTTTAGGGTTTCTATAATCAGCACCATAATATTTAGTAATTCTAAAGTACCTTACAACTATTTCATTTGTTTTATCATCAACTTTTTGAATTATTGCAGCCTCCCTGTTATCAACGACTTTTCTAGATTTTCCTGTCGCTTTAAAGGTTATACTGCTATTGCAATTAGGACAGTTACCCTGTCTATTATGTTTTGCTATAGCTCTTTCCACTTCTACATTTGTTTCACAAGCAGTACAATATCCTTTTAAAATCTTCCTCTGTTTGTACTCATAATATATATACTTGCTATCGTGCAAGACTGTTTCATTTATCCAATCGTCAAAATCATCTGGTAGTCCTGGTACAGTGGCCATTTTTCTGTCTATTCTATCTTTAATTTTTTTATGTTTCTTTTCTAACCTTTTAGCCATTATTTCCTTTTGTAGTATATCTATATCTTCTAATGTGGCATCTTCATTACTAAAAAACTCTTTTAGCAATGATATTGAATCATTATCTATTAATATAGAGTATTCATACCAAGAATACCCCAATATATTATATAAACTGCCAGTTCTCCACTTCATGGGAGAATGATTGAAGTCTTGTGTAATATAGTCCTCTTTATGGATAAACACCCGATAATTTGGCTTATCAGTGAGTGTTTCTATTTTAAAAAAGTTTAAAACTAAAATGTCTTTATCATCAATTGTTTCTTTTTCTGTAGCAACAAAATATTCAATTTTAGTATTACTAAATCTTTCTATTTCATTTACCCATTCATCCTTAAACTCAAGAATTGGGATCTTCCTTAATACACTTCTCCTCATAGCCCCTACCTCCTACATATCAAATAATGATAACTGATTGTTAGCTGGTGGATTCTTCATTGTTACAGTATTTTTTATATTGTTTATAGTATCTTTTGTTTTTTCGTATTTTTCTTTAATTTTCTTATATTTATCTTCTGGTTTTTCAATTTTTATATCATCTGATACATAGTAAGTTACAGCCATATCATAAACTTCCTGGTCGTCAATCCATCCGCTTTTATTGTTCAATTTCTTTTTTACTTCTTGTAGTACATACTCTAGGCATTCCTCCAAGGTTTTGTTCTCTAGTGTAACTCTTTTAGCAAATTCAGCATCATCTTTACACTTGGATATTAAATAATTGATAATAGGAATCGCAGGAACATATGGAGAATGTTTCTTTTCCAGTTCTTTTTCTAACATATC
>JAKPAR010000061.1 GCA_029779375.1 Bacillota bacterium
ATATCTACTTTTATCACAGGGAAATCTCCATACAAGAGAGTACTTGTGAATGATCTTGTATTGGATAAAGAAGGCAGGAAGATGTCTAAATCAAAAGGAAATACAGTAGATCCATTTAGTCTATTTGATAAATATGGAGCAGATGCTTTAAGATGGTATATACTTTATGTATCACCACCATGGACTCCAACTAAATTTGATGAAGAAGGCATAAAAGAGGTAGAAAGTAAATTTTTTAGGACTATAAGAAATGTATACAATTTCTTCACTCTTTATGCAAATACAGATGAAATTGATCCAAGAGAGTTCAATGTAGAATATAGTGATAGACCAGAATTAGATAGATGGTTACTTTCTAAATACAATAGTTTACTTGAAAATGTAGAAGAAGACATGAGTCAATATGATTTGACAAGGGCTGTAAGGAGAATTCAAGAATTTGTCAATGAGGATTTATCCAACTGGTATATTAGACGTTCAAGAAGAAGATTTTGGGCTACAGAATTGGATGAAGATAAAAAAGCTGTATATAAGACTACTTATGAAGTCCTTGTAGGATTGAGCAAGATGATAGCACCTTTTGTACCATTTACAGCTGAAGAAATGTATAGAAATTTGACAGGAGAAATGTCTGTCCATTTAGCTAATTATCCAAAGGTAAATAAAGATTTGATAGATTTAAGACTTGAAGAGAAGATGGATTTAGTTAGAGATTTAGTAGGACTTGGAAGAGCTTCAAGAGAAGCAGCCAAGATAAAAGTACGTCAGCCTTTAAGTGAAGTTCTAATTGATGGGAAATATGAAGAACTTATAGGAGATTTGGTACCTCTTATAAAAGAAGAATTAAATGTAAAGGAAGTAGTATTTGAAAAAGATTTATCTCAATTTATGAACTATACTTTAAAGCCAAACTTCAAAGTAGCAGGACCAGTATTGGGACCAAAGATAAAAGCTTTTGGGAAGGCACTAAGTGAAGTAGATGCTCATGAAACAGTTGAAACATTAGAAAGAGAAGGAAAAATCACTTTGAATTTAGGTGGAGAAGATGTAGAAATAGAAAAGGATTTTGTCATGGTGACTATTTCTTCAAAAGAAGGTTTTGACGTAGCAATGGAAAATAACTTGTTTGTAATTCTTGATACAACTTTGACTCCTGAGCTAATCAATGAAGGATATGCAAGAGAGTTTATATCAAAAGTTCAACAGATGAGAAAGAACAATGGATATGAAATGTTAGACAATATAAACATATATTATGATGGAGATAAGGATATAGAAGAAGCTATAAATATCTATAGAGAATATATAATGAAAGAAACATTGGCAGTTTCCATAGAAAAAGTAAATGATGATTCCTTTGAAAAACAAGATTTAAATGGTCATGAAACAGGAATCAAATTGGAAAAAGTAGAATAAAATTTATTTCTAGTGTCGAAATAAATGTGATATAATTAATTAGGATAGATGTTTAACATCTATCCTAATTTACAAGGGGGTGTTTTTTATGGAAAGACTTTTAAATATGGCTAAAAAATTAGATGAAATGGAGACAAATATAAGCAAACTTACATGGGTTCAATATACTGTAGGATATGATTTTGGCATAGAAGAAGCATATAAAGAAATAAATGAATTTTTAGAAGATAAGAAAAACTATGAATTAGTTCTTGAGTACAAGGAAAAAGATTTGAATCCAGAGGATAAAAGAAGAGTTGAAATTGTATACAATATGATTAAACCATATCATTTAAGTAAAGAATTAAATGATTTAAATTTAGAAATCCAAAAAAAGACCAACGAACTTTCTATGATACTTAATACCTTTAGATTTAAAATAGACGGAAAAGAAGTTTCTAGTGTAGAAATAGCTCAAATACTTTCCAATGAGAAAGATAGAGATTTAAGAAAAAAGGCATATTTTGCAAGAAACCAAATAAATAAACCTCTTGTTGATGCAGGATTTATAGATTTAATCAATTTAAGAAAAGAATATGCCAAAGCCTATGGAGATAAAAATTTTGTAGAGCATAAGTTAAAAATGAACGAACTATCTCCAAGCATTTTTGACAATTGGAAAGAAGATTTAAATCCATATATTGATACTTTAAACAATAAAAGAGGGGAATATGCTAGAAGATTCATAAGTGAAGAAGAACTTATGCCTTGGGATGGAGCATATGTAAAATCCCAAATAGCTCCAGCACTTAATACTACTGTAGATATGTCAAATTATTATGACTATGTGAGAAATTTCTTCTTAAACTTTGGCATAGATATTGACAAATTTAATATTACCTATGACATTTTTCCAAGAAAAAATAAATCAGAATGGGGATACAATTTCCCTATAAAAAATGGGGTAGATTCAAGAATACTTGCCAATGTGAAGAACAAATATCATGAATATGGAGTACTTCTTCATGAAACAGGTCATGGAGTACATTCGTTTTTACTAGATCCAGAAGAAATCATTCTAAACGCAGGGGTTAGTGGAATAGTCACAGAAGGAATAGCAAATTTATTTGGTGGATTTTTATATGATGAATTGTTCTATAAGAATTTCTTTGATAGTTCAGTAAAAGAGCAATTTGAAGAAATGCAAGAATATGAGAAACTTGATTATCTAAGATTTGTAGGAGACATTTTCCTTGATCATGAATTGTATAAAAATGATATAAAATCTCTAGATGATATATACAATCTATATTTTAAATTAAATGGAGAATTGTTTGGAGACAAACCATATAGCGAAGAACCACCTTTTGCATATAGAATTCACTATACAACACATCCAATATATATGCACAATTATTTCATGGGAGATGTAACCTGTGAAATGCTCAAAAAAGTATTTTATAAAAAATACAATGTAAATTCAGTTGCTGAAAAACCAAAAGAATTTGGGGATTTTCTCATAAATGAAGTGATAAAACCATCTGGATTATATAAATATGAAGAATTGTTTGAAAGAATAAGTGGAGATAAATTTTCACTTAAATGGTATTTAGAATAAAAAACAAATTGAAAATTAGACAAAACAACCTAGAACATAAGCAGCCTATACTTAGTTCTAGGTTGTTTTTCATTTATACAAAGAAATATGTTGAAAAATCGCAAAAGAAGATGCTGGAAAAAATATTTATTTAATGTATAAATTAGATAGTTTAGAAGATTATTTTCACTTGCCGGTAAAATACCAAAAATATTAGGGGATGAAATTATGGGGAAAAGACATAAAGTGATACTTGTAAGTGTTTTAGTTATTACAGCAATTTTAGTATCTGCAATAGCTATAAGTATAAATACAAGTACAAAAAATGTATCAGAGGAAGATATACTTGGAATAGCTAAAAAAGTCAGTGGGAAGTATGAGCTTTTAAAGTATCAGATGATTACAAAACACCTTTTGAAAAGATTGCTCTAGAAAAATATGAAAAGTATTATGTAGAAAAAAATAATATTAAGGTAACAGAAGAAGAGATAGCAAAGGAGATAACTGAGGAAAAAGAAGAGTTATTTAAAGATGATGATTTTCTAGATCAATATATGGAAAATTTAGGATTGACACAAGAACAATATTGGAATGAATATAGACCAATTGAAATTGAAAGATATTTAACTCATTTAAAGGTTATAAATCATATATATGAAAATGATTTGGGAAAGGTAGGGCTAACGAAAGAAGAAGTGGATACAATGGAGAATGAAAATTATGTTATTGACAAAATAGAAGAATATCTAAAAAGTCAGATAGATATAGAATATATGGATAGTGAACTAGAAAAAATGCTAAAATGAATGTGATATAAATAATTGGCATAGATGCTAAACATACTTTTTAAAAATTAAAAGAGCTGAAAATAAATCTTATTTTCAACCCTTTAAAGTTTTAAATCAAAAAACTTCCGGTTCTTTGATTTTTGTCCCTTTTACATATCTATCTACAATATTTCTATCATCACCAATATATATAAATCTCTGCAATCTTTCTTCAAGAGTTAGATTTTCTATATTCCCTAAATTGGAATCATCTATAATCAATGCATCAAAATCATATCCAGGTTCAAAACTTCCTACTTTTCCAAAGAAACTTCCTCCACCTTTAGTACCAAGATAAAAAACTTCACTAGTATTTAAAGCTATATCTTCTCTATTAGTTTCAAGCCATTTTATTTTAGAAGCTTGAATAGCAGAAACCATGACTTTGGCTATACTAGTTTCATGACAACCAGATACATCAGTAGCTAATCCTACAGAAACATTTGCATTTAGAAATTTTCTCACAGGCATTATACCACTGGATAGGTTGTAGTTAGAATGTGGACAGTGGGCAGCATAAACATGGTTTTTAGCCATGAGTTCAATTTCTTCATCTGTAGTATATACACAATGAGCCATTACAGTTTTAGTTTGACCAAATAATTTGTATTTGCTATAAACATCTGCATAATTTAAAGATTCGGGATGTAATTCTTTTACCCAAGCTACTTCATGGGTGTTTTCACTTAAATGGGATTGGACAGGTATATTATATTTTAGTGCCAATTCTCCCAATCCTTCTAGTAGTTCAGGAGTACAACTAGGTACAAATCTTGGTGTAACAATAGGTTTCACTAAATCTGATTTGTCTTTATATTTTAAAATAAAATTTTCAGTTTCCTTTAAGGATTTTTCCGTATCTTCTAGTATATAGTCTGGAGCATTCCTATCCATATTTACTTTACCTATATAAGCTCCTATTTTAGCTTTGTCGAATAGATCAAAAAGTAGTTCTGTGCTTTCACTATGAATACTACTGAAGAATACAATTCTTGTAGTGCCAACTTTCCATATTTCATGAACTAATCTTCTATATATTTTTTCTGCATAGTGAATATCTTCATACTTTTTTTCTTCTGGGAAAGTATAAGTTTCAAGCCAAGGAAGAAGTTCTTTGTCTAATCCTAGACCTCTATTGGCAAATTGGGGAGCATGAAAATGTAAATCTACAAATCCTGGAACAATGAGCATTTGAGAACAATCGATAATTTGTTCTTTTGATAGTTTATCTTCCAAATTGTCATAGATTCCACTTACCTTTCCGTTTTCAACGACAATATAGGCATTGTTATGACACTTAAAAGCATCTTTTGTAGGGGTAAAGATTATATTGCCTTTAAAGATTTTAATATTATCATCCATAGTTATCTCTCCTCAGAATAAATTATATAATAAAGTTTCTTTTTATTCTATGGAATTGATATGAAAACCTTTGTAAAGTTTCTACAAAAAGATAAGCCAAGGATTTCCTTGGCTTATGAACTAATTGTTTAAAACTTCCTTAAGTACTTCAATAAACTTCTTATTTTCTTCCATAGTCCCTATGGAAACTCTAATGAAATTTCCTTCCATAGGTCTTATAATAACTCCTCTTTTCTGCATTTCCACAAAAACTTCATTTCCATTCTTTTTGACATCTACAAATATATGATTAGTTTCAGAAGGAGGGAAAAAAAGCCCCATTTTTTCAAATTCATCATATAAGTATTTTTTCCCTTCAACATTCACATCAAAACATTTTTGAAGGAATTCCTCATCTTCCAATGCTGCAATAGCAGCCACTTGAGCTAGAGAGTTTACATTGAAAGGTCCTCTTACTTTATTTATATTTTCCACTATTTCTTTGTTGGCAACAGTGTAAGCAACTCTTATGCCAGCTAGGCCATAAGCTTTGGAAAAGGTTCTCATAACCAATACATTTGGATAGGTTTTCACAAATTTAATACTATCCATTGGATAATCTTCTCGTGTCACATATTCTCTATAGGCTTCATCATAAGCTACCACAACATTTTCTGGAACTTTGTCAAAGAAGTTTATGATGTCCTTTTCAGAAACCATAGTTCCTGTAGGATTGTTTGGATTACATAGCCAAATAAGTTTTGTCTTATCAGTTATAGCCTTTAGCATTCCATCCAAATCATAAGTATAGTTTTTAAGAGGTACTATTTTAGGGATTCCACCCATCATCTTTGTAGTAGCTATATATCTTGGGAAGGTAATATCTGCCATTATTATTTCGTCGCCTTTGTTTATAAATGTTTTGGCAATTAGATCAATCATTTCATCGGAGCCGCTACTTGGTAGTATTTCATCAGTACTAATATTATACTTTTTAGCTAATGCTTCTTTAAGTAAAGTTGCATTGCCATCAGGATAAATAGATAGATTTTCACATGCAGCTTTCACAGCTTCTTTTGCTTTTTCTGAACAACCAAGAGGATTTTCATTTGATGCTAGTTTAATAACTTCTTCTAGACCATATTCTCTTTTTACGTCATCAATAGGTTTTCCTGGTTTGTAAGGTGATAGCCCTTTAAGTTCCTCTCTATATGATATATTCATAAAACCAGCTCCCTTCAAATATTATTATCCATCTTTTAGTATAACAGTACTATCATCTATAGGCAAGTTCAAAAATCACTAGGATAATTGTGGAATTCATGATATAATTCAAATTAATACTAGATATTTATTTTTCCTGCATAAATTGGTTTTCTAGGGAAATATTAAATTTTAAATTGATTATAAGGTTTTAAAAGGAATTTTAAAATCTTTGTAGAATATTTAGAATTGATAAAAAATAATAGACTGGCTAAGGGGGAAAGATATAATGAAAGTATATCAAACAGATCAAATCAGGAATGTAGCTTTAATAGGACATGGA
>JAKPAR010000075.1 GCA_029779375.1 Bacillota bacterium
AATATGGACCTAATGCGCTCTAAAACCTCCATCAATTCTCTTTCTTCTTGAGAAGTTAAATATATCTCTTCACGCTTTTTTAGCAATGGATAGTCTAATATTCCTTTTTCTATTTCTACTCCTTTATTTCTCAATACCCATATGTAATACTTTAATTGCCATTTTGCTGCTTCATCTAATTTCCTAGATTTTTTTACCTCATGTATTATTTTCCAATCCTTCAAAAAATCTATACTAATCATTTCATCTATTAATATATTCTTTTTTTCTCTATCATAAGAATTTTCATCTATTAGTTTTCCAATTCCTACTAGTTCACTAGTATATTCCATATCCAAGTTATTGCTAAAAAACCAAAGCTTTCGTTTACAAACAAAATAGTAATATACCATAACCCCCGTTATTTTTCTCATGTAATCACCTTTATTTCTATAACATCCTGTTTTCAATACTTCCATTATTTTCTTCTTTCTGTTCTTTTGATTTATATTGTATACCTATATGTGAATCATAATCACAATCAAATATCTCTATTGAACCGTATTTATTTATATCTATTCTCTTTAATAGATTCCTTTCAGCTCTATATAGGGGTATGTCCAGCGTAAAATCATCTAAATAAATTCTTGCTTCGAACTTTTTCTCCCTTAATTCCTTTCTTTCATTTGGAGACATATCTTTACTGTATTCCTTCTCTAATATCTCAATATACCTTCTAATATCATCTTTATATTTTTCATATACTGGCCTTGGTATGACAGATTTTGATTCAATATTTCTAAATATCTTTTTTATATCTGATTCTCGCTTTTCATAAGATTCTACTAACTTAACATAATCTATTGCTTCCATTAATATAGTATAGTAATCTGTTCCCACTAGATTTTCTAAAGTATAGATACTATCTATTAGTGATACCTTTTTCTCTTCAGTAATAGGTCCATTTATGTCCTCGTCCTTTAACGCTTTTTTAGAAAGATTAAATATATGTTCATCTATAACCTTACCAACGCCACTACATTTAGATTCTCCACCATCAAATACATAACAATTGTAACCTTCTTTATCCCAATCTCTATCTCTATAACACCTTCCCAATCTTTGAAATAATCCATTAAGGTCAGATAGTTCTGTAATCAAAATATCGAAATCTATATCTAATGAAGCTTCTACTACCTGTGTTGTTACCCAAATGCCCTTACTTTTTGTATCCTTGTTACCAAAGTTCAGAATACTTTCTTCTTTTACTTTTCTATCTCTTTTTATGAACCCACTGTGAAATAAATTGATATTTTCTCCTTTTATGCTCTCATCTTCTAATAATTCACTATATATTCTTTGAGCTTCTTTTACAGTATTGCATAT
>JAKPAR010000079.1 GCA_029779375.1 Bacillota bacterium
ATATACCATTGAACATGGCAGTAGCTATTGGTTTATCCACTATAGTAGAAAATGCAGACCCTCTTTTAAATGGATTTGGTATAATAGGACTGACATCCTTGGGAGCAGTAGTGTCTGTTCTTGTATTAGGAATACTGACAAAGTTTTAAGAAAGGAGCTTAGATATGAAAAATATTCTATGCATTATAGCTATAGTTGAAAGGGGAAAGGCAGATAGGATTGTAGATAAAGCTAAAAAAGTTGGGGCAAAAGGAGCTACAATATTGTATGGCCGTGGAACTGGAGAAAGTGAAATAAATAAATTTTTAAATATTCACATAGAAGCTTCAAAAGAAGTGATACTTGTACTTCATGAAGAAGAAACATATAGACCAGTATTTGATACTATTGTAGAAGCTGGACGACTCAACGATCCAGGAACAGGTATCATATTTACCATTCCAGTTTCTAATCTTGTAGGACTCCATCACAGGGAAAAATAAAGGGTTAACTTCTAGATTTTTAGGGTATAAAAAATTTGGAGGCGATTGTTTATGTTTAAATGGAGAGATGAATTTAGTGTAAATGTAGAAAAGATTGATGAACAACACAAGGAACTTTTTAATTTGGGGTCAAAATTGTATACTATTGTTTCAGCAAAAGACAATGTAGATAGATATGATGAAATAATGGAAATATTATCTGAACTTAGGAGATATGCTATCTATCATTTTGGTTATGAAGAAGAGCTTATGAAACAATATGGATATGAAAATTATCAAAAACAAAAAATAGAGCATGCGAGATTTATTGAGAAAATCACATCTATAAGTCAAGAAGAAGTAGATGAAAAACAGAAAAAAGTAAGTATGGAACTCATAACTTTTATAGCAAATTGGATTGAAAATCATATCTTAAAGAGTGATATGGAATATAAAGAGTATTTTAACAGTAACGGTCTTTATTAAGCTCCACAAACTTGGAGCTTTTATATTTTTTGTATTTATGCTAAAATTTAAGCATAGAAAAATTTGAGGAGGAAAGAATGAATTCATTTCAATTAAAACTCATTGCCATTATCACTATGCTTATAGATCATATAGGGGCAGTATTGTTTCCAGATGTAGAATGGTTAAGAATGATAGGCAGACTAGCATTCCCTATATTTGCGTATTTAGTATCTGAAGGATTTTTTAAGACCAGTGATGTAAAAAAGTATATGAAAAGACTTTTTATATTTGCTCTGATATCCCAAGTGCCATTTTATTTGGCTTTCAATGAAAAATATCATCTAAATATATATTTTACATTGTTTTTGGGTTTATATGCTGTATATATGTGTGAAAACACCAATAAAAGTTATTATATATGGTTGATGGGATTGATTGGACAAGTTATAGGTGCCGACTATGGAATATATGGAGTACTAACAATATATATTTTTTATAAATATCATGAAGATTTTAAAGACATAGTCAAATATCAAGTGATTTTGAATTTAGCGTATGCTAGTATGAATATCCTTGGATATGCATCTTATGGAGGAAAATTAAGCTTACAAAATATATTATCTGTTTCAATTCAAGCTTTGAGCTTAGTATCTTTGCTACTTATAAAGCTATACAATGGAGAAAGAGGATACAGTTTAAAGTATGTATTCTATGTCTTTTATCCAGCACATTTGTTTATACTATATTTAATTGATAAATTTAGATAATCAACTGCCATCGTTTTGGCAGTTTTTGAATATGTAGAAAGGGGTAAAATCATGAGAAAGGAATATACAGAATATATAGCTGGGCTTCCTTTGAATATAGCTTTTGCCAATATCATGGAATATCCAATTCATTGGCATGATTCAATAGAAATATTGTTTGTACTCAAAGGCACTATTGATTTAAAAATGGAAACAGAAACATACAATGTGGAAGAAAGAGAGATTGAAATTATAAATTCAAATGAAGTTCACAGTTTAAAAAGTAAGGACAAAGACAATAGAGTCCTTATATTTAATATAGATCCAAATTTTTTTGAAAAATATTATAAAGATGCAAAGGATGTGTTTTTTTATACAAATTCATCAATAGAGGGAATACAAGAAGAAGAAAATTATTATATTTTGAGAAAATATTTATCTATACTATTGTGTGAAATAGTACAAAAACATGATGATTATGAAGATATTTTAGAAGAAAACCTTTTGGACATGATGTTTCATTTATTAAACAATTTCCATTATCTATTTTACGAAGAAGAAAGCTTAAGGGAAGATGAAGTTCAACTTGAAAGATACCATAGAATTGTAAAATATATAAGTAACAATTATATGAACAAGGTGAGTTTGCAAGATATAGCAAAGAAAGAATTTTTGAGTTCTCAGTATCTTTCATATAAAATAAAGAGTACTTTTGGCCGAAGTTTTAACGACTTTTTAAATCTCATAAGAGTAGAAGAATCTACAAAACTTCTTTTAGATACAGACAAAACTATATCGGAAATTTCAGAAGAGGTTGGTTTTTCTCATGTAAGATACTACAATAAGCACTTTAAGACAAATTACAAACTTACTCCTATGCAGTATAGAAAGAAATATAAAATGGATAGTGAAAAATTGGAGAAGATGAAAAAGATTAAGTTCTATGATTTAGAAGAAGCCCTTTCTGCAGTTAGCCATTATCTGGAAGATTACGATAGATTTAACTATGAAAGTAAGACTATTAGATTGGACATTGACTTATTTGAAGAAGTGGAGCCTTGGGATGTTGAGATAGAAAATATAGTAGATTTGGGGCAAATAAAAAATTTGTTGAAAGAGGAAAACAAAAGACTTATAGAAGAGATTCAAAAGGAGATAGGCTTTAAATATGGATTGTTGCATGGAATATTCGAAGAATCCCTATATTTATATTTAAAAGATACATCAGGACTTATAAACTGGAGAGAAACTCAAAGAGCAATTAGTTTTTTAATGAAACAAGAGTTTATTCCCGTCATAGACATGGGAATGAGATGTAGTAGAGAAGAAATGTCTTTTTTATTGGAAGAATTTTTTCATTATTTCATGAATTATTATGGAGAAGACCTAGTTTGTAGCTGGAAATATTTCATTCCATCAAATATGAGTGAAGAGTATATAAAAAAATTAGAGGAAATTTTAGATGAAAATTGGAAAAGAGATATGGTCATAGAAAGTGAAGAGATAAAGACTTTTCAGGACTTCAATACTGTATATGATACTTCTTATATGATTCCATATATCATATATAATCTAATTGAGAAAAAAAACTTGACTGTATTTAAGGCTGTAGATGAAGTGGATTATAGAGTGAAAATGGACAATGAAATTTTCTTTGGGGACAGTGGCCTTGTGACTAATAACTATATAAAGAAGTCTTCATATTATGCATATTTTTTATTGTCACAATTAGGGAACAATTTAGTTTCTAAAGGAGAAGAATATATAGTCACAGAAAAAGATGGGGATTATCAAATATTGTTATTTAGCCATAGTGAAAATTTAGATTTTATTCCTGCTTATGAAGAGGCTTTTTTAAACAGAGGACTTAAAAATACTATAGAAAGAAAATTTTCAATAAATATAAAAAACATGGAAGATGATTATAGAGTGATTAAATACTATATAAACAACAAATGTGGTTGTGCATATGACAAATGGAATTCTATAGGTAGACCAAAGAGAATAGATAAAAAAGAATTAGAAATTTTAAGGGATTCCAGTAGGCCTAAAATTTTACTATCCTATGGGAAGAAAAGTGCTGTTCACAATATAGTAGCTACTGTTGAAGAATACGGCGGAACCTTGATAATTTTAAAAAAAGTACACAAATAGTGGTAATGAAGAACTTTTTTATGAATTGGGAATTTTCTACATTTCTTAAGAACCTAAATAAGTACCCTATATTAGATATTTAAGTGAATGAAACAAAAGCTAAAAAATGTTAATATAATAATAGGTTTATATTGACAGGAGGTTTTATTATGGGGTAAACGACAGTATATTCGAGAAAGGTAATGTAGGAAAACTTTTGATGAAATTCTCCATTCCAGCTATAATCTCCTTACTAGTATCTGAGCTTTACAATATGGTAGATACTGTTTTTGTAGGAAGAGTTATAGGTGGAAATGGGATAGGAGCACTAGTAGTTGTGTTTCCAATTCAGAGAATAATAGTCGCTATCAGTATGATGATAGCTATAGGTTCTTCTACCGCAATTGCACGAAGTAGTGGTGAAAAAGATTATAAAAATGTACAGAAGATCATAAAAAATTCTTTTAGCTTGACTCTTTCTAGTATGATTCCTTTAACTATTTTAATCTTTATATTTAAAGATAGTATATTGAAAAGTTTGGGAGCAAGTGGGCAAATATTGCCGTATGCTAGAGAGTATTTATCTATAATAGTTTTTGGAAGTATATTTCAATCCTTAACTATATCTATAGGATATATTATGATGGCCTTGGGAAATAGAAAGGTTGCATTAAAAAGTACAGCGACAGGAGCTATCTGCAATGCTATTGTAGACTTTGTATTTGTAGTACTTTTAGATTTTGGGGTAAAGGGTGCAGCTATTGCTACAGTTTTATCTCAATTTGTTTCCTTTATATATGCCTACTATCATTTTGTAGAAGTAAAGAAAAAATTCAAATTGTCTTTTGGTTTTAAATTTAATGCTGATATATGGAAAGACATAACTACTGTTGGATTTTCTGCATTTATAGTTGAGGCAGAAGATGGAATACTTTTAGCAATATTAAATAATCTTCTTTTAAGACATGCAGGAGATATGGGAGTTATAGTTCTAGGGGTTATATCAAAGCTTTCTATGTTTATGTTTATAAATATGCTTGGAATCAGTTCGGCTATGCAACCTATTGCAGCATATAATCTAGGAGCTGAAAATTATAAAAGACTTAAGGAAGTAGTGAGAAAAACAATCATATATGCTTTACTTACTTCTCTAGGCCTTTGGGCTATAACTATGATATTTACACCTCAATTGATATCTATGTTTGTAAAAGATAAAAACATTGTCAAAGAAGCTGTAAAGGCATTTAGGATAATGGTGTCTGTACTGCCACTCATAAGTTTATATTATGTTTCCATATACTATTTTCAAGCTTTGGGGAAGGCAAAAAAATCTTTTACTGTATCTATACTTAGACAGATCATAATACTTTTGCCAGTCTCTATACTACTTGTAGAAGTATTTGATTTAGGAGCATTGGCTATTTGGCTATCATATCCTATAGCAGACTTTATTTCTAGTTTAGTAGCTGTATTTCTTATGAGAAGAGAGTCTAGAAAGTTGGATAAGACTATTAAAAAGGCTGAATTGGAAGCTATTGATGATAAAGAATATGAAATGAATTCTTATGAAAAAACTTCAATACAAGATGATTTGATATAAACTGTCCTAAATTTAGGACAGTTTTTTTGTACTTTTTACTTGAAAAAGTGTAACGAAGATGCTACTATAGATATGGATACAGTTTAAATAAGAAAGAAAAACGTACCCATACAATGCATATGGCAAAGGAGCTGATAGCTATGAAGGATGAAAAATTGAAACTAATGACAAGATATGCTGTCATGATTGCCCTTACTACAGTCATGACTATGGTAGTGCATATACCTACACCAGCTACAAAAGGATATTTAAATCTTGGCGATATGGTAGTATTTTTAGCTGCAATTATATTTGGTAAGAGTGGTGGATTTGTTGTAGGTGGAGTGGGCTCAGCCCTTGCAGATTTGCTTTTGGGATATACTCATTATGCACCTATTACTTTTGTAGTAAAGGGTCTTGAAGGTTTCTTTGCAGGAGCACTTTTAAATACCAAATTGGGTCAAAAGGCGCCAATTGTTCCTACTGCTATTGGAGGAGTGTGGATGGCTTTTGGATATTATATAGCAGAGATATTTATGTATGGGAGAGAAGCTGCTATAGCAGGTGTACCAGGAAATATTGTGCAAGGGCTATTTGGAGCAGTAGTAGCAGTGATTTTGAGTGTGGCACTTAAAAAAACAAAAGTTTTTAATTCATAAAAAGGCCTTGGGTTTAACCCAAGGTCTTTTTATGAATTTAGTTAAAAAGCCCAGTTGCCATTTTTAAATACTTGGAATTTTTCTTTGTTCTCAGTTTCTCCAACTATATCTAAATCACTAGCTCCTATCATGAAATCTACATGGACAAGAGATGTGTTTACACCGTGAGCTTCTTTTTCTTTTTCATTCATATCATTTCCACCTTCGATACAAGTTGGATAAGCCATACCAAAAGCAAGATGACAAGAAGCATTTTCATCAAATAGTGTATTGTAAAATAGTATATTTGAATTGGATATTGGAGAATCATATGGAACCAATGCAACTTCTCCCAAATAACGAGCTCCTTCATCTGTGTCCAATAGATGCTTCAATGTTTCATATCCTTTTTCTGCTTCAAAATCTACTACTTTTCCATCTTTAAAAGTTAATTTAAAATTGTCTATTAAATTTCCGCCATAGTTAAGTGGTTTAGTGCTCACAACTACTCCATTGATTCCAGTTTTTTTAGGCATGGTGAAAACTTCTTCAGTAGGCATATTTGCAACAAAATATACACCACCAGTAGTATTTTCTCCACCACCAGCCCATATATGTCCCTCAGGCAATTCTATAGTCAAATCTGTTCCATTGGAAGAAGTGTAATGAAGAGTTTTAAATTTCTTTTCATTTAAGAATTTAACTTTTTCATTTACATTCTTTAAATGTTCTTCCCAAGCTTTCACAGGGTCTTCTTTATCTATTCTTACAGTTTTAAATATAGCTTCCCACAATTTTTCTATAGATTCATCCTCTGATACATTTGGGAATACTTTGGTAGCCCAGTCTTTTGTAGGTATTGAGATTACGCACCAAGAATTTTTGTTGCCCATAGTATATTCTCTAAATTTCTTCATAGCTGTAGAACTTGACTTGTTGCTTGCAGCAATCTTTGCTGGATCCACATCTTTTAGAAGTTCTGGATTTGATGCTGCAATAGATAAAAAACCAGCTCCTTCTTCAGCCATTTGTGCAAAACCGTCGGCTTTCCATTTTGGAAACTTTTCAAATACTTCCATAGGTGCATTCATGTATTTCATAAGTAGCAATTCTTCATCATGCCATTCTACATATACATCACTTGCACCTTCTTCATAAGCATATTTTGCTACAAGTCTGACAAAATCAGCACATTCAATAGGAGAATTCACTACAAGCTTTTGTCCCTTTTGAATGTTGATTCCTACTTTTACTGCAAGGCGTGCATAATTTTCTAGCATAGTATTAAAATTGTTCATTCAAATCCCTCCAATAAAATTTTCAACAATTATAGTTTATATTAAAAAGTAGCGGTTGTAAACGTTTTCTAAATATTTAATATTTTTGTGATTATTTATGAAAAATGATAATATATCATTAGAACAGAAATAAGGAGAAACTTGATATGAAAAAGGAAATAAAAGTATCTGTAAGAAATTTAGTTGAATTTGTTCTTCGCTCTGGCGACTTAGATACTAGCTTTATGGGGGCAAGTAGAGCAGTTGAAGGTACAAGAGCTCATATAAAAATTCAAAATTCCTATGGAGATGAATATAGCAAAGAAGTCACATTAAAGCAGTCTTTTCAATATAAAGATTTCAATATGACAGTAGAAGGAAGAGCTGATGGAATATTTAAAGAAAATGGGAAAATAATCATAGATGAAATAAAAACTACTACTATAGCTTTAGATTTTATAGATGAAGACTACAATGAAATGCACTGGGCTCAAGGAAAATGCTATGCCTATATGTATGGAAAATTAAATCATTTAGATGATTTAGATGTAAATCTTACCTATTATCAGTTAGATACAGAAGAGATGAAGAAGTTCAGAAAAAGTTTTTCTATGGAAGAATTGGAAAGCTTCTTTTATTTCCTTATAGATAAATACTTGAAATGGATAAGTTTCACTTTAGATTGGACCAATATAAGGGATGATTCTATTAGAAAACTAAATTTTCCCTATGATGATTACAGGAAAGGCCAAAGAGAACTAGCGATAGCAGCATACAATACTATACTGGATGAAAAGAATTTATTTGTACAGGCCCCTACAGGAATAGGAAAGACTATATCTACTCTTTTTCCTTCAATCAAATCCTTAGGAGAGGGAATTGGGTATAAAATATTTTATCTTACAGCCAAAACTATAACTAGGCAGGTAGCTCTAGATTCAATAGAGACTATGAAATCCAAAGGACTTAGATTAAAGGCCATGGTTCTCACAGCAAAAGAAAAAATATGTTTAAATAATGAAGTAAACTGTGATCCAAATTGTTGCTCTTATGCCAAGGGACACTACGATAGAATCAATGAAACTATAATGGAGGTACTGGAAAATGAAGATATCATCACTAGAGAAGTAGTGGAATACTATGCAAAAATGCACAATGTATGTCCTTTTGAATTGTCTCTGGATTTATGTATTTTTGCGGATTGTATCATATGTGACTACAATTATGTATTTGATCCTATGGTGTCTTTAAAAAGATTTTTTCAAGAGGGAAGGGAAGATTTCATATTTCTAGTGGATGAAGCTCACAATTTAGTAGACAGAGCAAGAGAGATGTACTCTATAGAAATATATAAAAAGCCTTTTTTAGAATACAAAAGATATTTCAAAGAAAGAGAGCCTGGGCTTTCTAAAGCTTTTGGCAAAATCAATAGTTTCATGCTTGAGACTAAAAAATGTTACAATGATGAAAACTATTTTGTGCGAAAAGAAGGAATAGATGAAATAATTTTGCTAATAGAAAGACTAATGAAGAAATTGGAACCTTGGCTTTTGGAGAACAAAGAAGATGAAAAATATAAGGAAATACTAGATATATATTTTAATCTCGTAGGATTTGTGAAAATATGGGAGATATATGATGAGAAATTTATAACCTATGGAGAAAAAGTAGATGGAGATATAAAATTGAAACTTTTTTGTCTAGACCCGTCCCATCTATTGAGTGAGACTTTAAAAAAAGGGAGAAGTGCTGTATTCTTCTCAGCAACGCTTACTCCCTTGGAATATTTTAAAGAAATATTGGGTGGTGCTGAAGAAGACTATACAATGAAAATACCTTCACCTTTTGATGAGAAAAATTTGTCTTTATTTATAGCTCACCATATATCTACTAGATACAAAGATAGAGAAAATAGCTATTTAGATATAGCTAAATATATAGAAATTGTTGCAGAAGGCAAAGAGGGAAATTATTTTGTATTTTTTCCTTCTTATGTATATATGGAGAGGGTGTATGAAATATTCAAAGAAAGAAATGAAAATATAAATACAATCATTCAGAGTTCATCCATGGGGGAAAGTGAAAAGGAAGATTTTTTGAAAGAATTTCAAGATGACAATGAAACTAGAGTAGCCTTTGCTGTACTTGGAGGAATATTTTCAGAGGGAATAGATTTGACAGGAGACAAACTCATAGGAGCTATAATTGTAGGGGTAGGTCTTCCTCAAATATGCCTTGAGAGAAATATAATTAGAAACTATTTTGATGAAAAAAACAAACTGGGATATGAATATGCATATATGTATCCAGGAATGAACAAAATACTTCAGGCTGCAGGCAGAGTCATAAGAACAGAAAAAGATAAGGGAGTTGTTCTACTTATAGATGACAGATTTACTACACATAAGTACAAGAGATTATTTCCTAAGGAATGGATGAAATATAAGAAGGCAAGGAATTTGGAAAACCTAAAGAGACAAATAGAGGAGTTTTGGAAATATAGTTGAACTTGAAACCTTAAGGCTGCATATAATATAATGTAAGCAAAGTAAGGGGGGGAGTATTGTGGAACCGAACAATAGAAACTACTATAACGAAACTAGGGATTATGACGATGTCATGAGTGTAAAAGATTGGTTCGCTACAGAACTTATATTGGCTATACCTATTGTCAACATAGTCATGCTCTTTGTTTGGGGTTTTGGTGGGAATGTAAATGAAAACAAGAAAAACTATTGTAGAGCATCTCTCATAATTGGAGTTATAGCATTGGTATTGTACATAATCATTTTTCTGGTCACAGGAGAACCAGCGGATCTGTATTGGTGATAGGGGGATATATAAAAATGGAAGGCGAAACATCAGAAGCACATTTGACAAAATTGA
>JAKPAR010000083.1 GCA_029779375.1 Bacillota bacterium
TCATTCAAAAAAAAAGGCATGTATTCATGCCTTCACCAACATATTTCTTATATCTTCCAATATTCTTTTTTCTATTCTAGAGACTTGAACTTGAGATATTCCAAGCATTTCTGCCACTTCAACTTGAGTTTTATCCCTAAAATATCTCATGACTATCACTTGTCTATCTCTAGGTTTCAACCGATTTAAGAGTTCCTTTAAAAGTATACTATCAATAACATCTATTTCGTCTTCTTCATTACTTAATTTATCTATAAGATATAGCGGAGAACCATCGCTTTGATTAATAACATCATACAAATAATCTGGCTGATAACTTGAATCTAATGCTACAACTATTTCCTCTTTATCTACATCAACTTCATCAGCTATCTCTTGTATTGTAGGTTCTCTTCCCAATTCTTTAGTTAATCTTTCTTTAGCGTATTTAGCCTTAGTAGCAGTTTGTTTTAGAGATCTGCTGACTTTTATCATACCATCATCTCTTAAAAATCTTTTTATTTCACCCATAATCATAGGAACAGCATAAGTAGAAAATCTAACATCATAGCTTGAATCGAATTTATCAATAGCCTTTAGCAAACCAATACATCCTATTTGAAATAAATCTTCAATATCATAACCCCTATTAGTAAATCCTCTTAAAACACTTTTTACAAGACCTAGATTGCTACAAACCAGTTTTTCTTTTGCTGTCTCGTCTCCCTGTTGAGCCAGTTGAATCAATTTCATAGTTTCTTCATGGCTTAAAAGATTGTTTTCATAAGATTCTCTATTCTCCATAGTATCTACTCCTTATTGGAAAGACTTTGGAACTTTTTCCTCATTTTAACCACTGTCCCTTCTCCTATATGACTAACAACTTCTAATTTATCCATAAAAGTTTCCATGACAGTAAATCCCATACCCGATCTTTCCAATTCAGGTCTTGACGTATAAAAAGGCTCCATAGCTTTTTCTAAATCTTCTATGCCCTTCCCATTGTCATAAACTAATATCTCTATTTCTTGATTCTCTATTATAGCTTCTATAGTAACAATTCCTTCTGTATCTTCATATCCATGTATGATAGCATTAGTCACTGCCTCTGACACAGCTGTTTTTATATCAGATATTTCTTCAATAGTAGGATCCAATTGGGAAGCAAAAGCAGCCACAACTACTCTTGCAAATGCCTCATTTGTTGATTTGCTCAGAAATTCAAGCTTCATATAATTTTTATCGTTCATAGTATTCTCACCTCTCTAAACTATTATTTATAGCATTTTCTATAGAATCGTATAGCTCAATTATTTTTAGAATTCCAGACATACGTAATATTCTAATCACATTTGAACTAGAACTAACAATAGAAACTTTTCCACCATTTTCTTCACACATCTTATACCTTCCCATGATAAGTCCAATCCCTGAGCTGTCCATAAAATTTAACTCTCTTAAATCAAATACAATATTTTTCTTTCCTTCATCCAAATACCAACTATCAATTTTCTCTCTTGCCTCTTCTGTACTATGATGATCTAATTCCCCCTTAAATTTAACTATCAAAGTATCCTCAATAGTATCTAAAATAAGTCGCAAAATACCGCCTCCTGACCTTGAATTTTAAATTAACTATTCTACAAAGCCTATATATATTCCTTCAATGAAAAATGACTAGTTTTGTAAAAAAAAGAAAAATAGAGTCAAAAGACTCTATTTTAAATGTTTACATGCAACTACAACATGACTCAACAATATAGATGTTGTCACACTACCTACACCTCCAGGCACAGGAGTGATACTCTTTACTTTCGTATTTACATTATCAAAATCTACATCGCCAGAAATATTTCCATCTTTGTCTAAACTAATTCCTACATCTATTATAGATGAATTTTCATTAAAATATTCTTCATTAAAATATTTGGCTCTTCCAAGAGCTGTAACTACTATGTCTGAATTTTTTGTGACTTCTTTTAAATCTTTTGTTCTTGAATGACAAATAGTTACTGTAGCATTTTTCCCTAAAAGCATCATACTCAAAGGTTTTCCCACAACCATACTTCTATTTACAACTGAAACTTTTGCACCTTCTAGGGGTATGCCATAAAATTCCATGATCTTCATTGCTGCTTTAGGAGTACATGGAGCAAATCCATCCATATTTCCTTCAAATACCTTTTCTAAATTTAGTGGATTCATACAATCTACATCCTTTAATGGACTAATTGTATTGTTTATTAGTTCTTCATCTATATGTTTAGGAAGAGGCCTAAAAATAAGTATACCATGAACATCCATATCTTGATTTAATTTTTCTATAATCTCTAACAAGCCTTCAGTAGAAATAGATTCTTCCAATTCATATACTTTTCCAACAATTCCTACGCTATCACAATTTTTTAAAATACTTTTTTCATATGCAATGTCATCGGGATTTTGGCCTACTCTTAAAATCGCTAGTGTAGGATTTATCCCTCTATTTTTTAATTCAACTACTTCTTTTTTTACATTTTCTTTTATACTTTTAGCTACTTCTTTTCCACTTAAAATATTAGCCATACAGAAACCTCCCAATATATATGTAGTAATTTTATTATAACATAAAAATCCCAAAAAAATGTAGTAGAGAGTTGCTCTCCACTACATTTTTTCACATATATAAATATATGTCTTTATTTCCTTCTATTTAGTTTTAGCAGTTTTGCCTTTCAAATCCTCTTCAAGAACAGATTTTCCCATAAATCTAACTATGCTATAAATTAAAGCTAAACCAAGAATCAAAACTAGTGCCGCAGGTGCACCTGTAAGTCCTTCTATTAAATAGCATATTATTGAAACAACTGCAACTACCATGGCATAGGGCATTTGAGTACTTACATGATCCAAGTGATCAGCTCCAGCTGCCATAGATGACATAATCGTTGTATCTGAAATAGGTGAAACGTGATCTCCCAAAATTGCTCCACTTAGAACGGTACTTATAGTTACAATCAACATAGTAGGATCTGCTCCCATTTCTACATAACTTTCTGCCAATGGCAATGCCAATGGTACAACTATAGCCATTGTTCCCCAGGCAGTACCAGTAGCAATAGAAATAAGAGACGATATTATAAATACAATAACTGGCAACA
>JAKPAR010000016.1 GCA_029779375.1 Bacillota bacterium
ATCTAAAAAATATGTTCCCGTACCTTCACTTTGACTTTTTTTCATCTGCTTTTTTACAATATCAGTTAGCTTTTCTACATAATTGCTATTTGGTTTAAACAAATCCTTTAAGCTATAAAATTTCCCTGTATACAAATCTATATGGTATGTTTCTTCTGTAGGCACACCATGGGCAGCACCTTGCATAAAATAATATCCACTTTTTTGAATTATTAATAAATCATTGCTTCTTCTAACGCTATATTGAAGATTTAAAGTAGTTTTTTCTTTGTTCTCTTTAAGGCCTTTCATTGTATCAGTAACAAATAGATTATACAATTTTTCATTTATAGTTTTCTCAACTTTTCTATCTTTCAGTCCCTGTATTTCTGGATAATATATTTTTACACCTATATCTGGTACATGTTTTTTCTCTACTACAACAGCTTCACCTCTTAATTTATAAGTATTGTCTTCTTCCCATATTGCCTTTCCCTTGAGATTGTAATAGGCTATCCTATCATCTATAACTGAAGCTATCACATCGCCTTTGAGAGAAACTTCTCCAACGCCTTCGATTTTAGGAAATTTAGAAATCTGTTTGCCTTTCTTATCTAACAAGAAAGTATGCTTTCCATCACTAACCGAAATATATCCATTGTCTATCTTTTTATCTTTATTTCCTCCAATATTATAATACTCAAATTCAGTCAACTGTTTATCATCTTGATTTACAATAGCTTTTTTTACATACATTTCACTACCTTCAATTTCATCTTTAGATACTGCAAATAGTCCCTCTCCTAAATAAACTATACTAGTATATTTAGGTTTGATTAAATATTCTCCCTTTTTATCTATAACTCCCCATTTTCCAATATTCTTTGAAGTATCCTCTATACTGACTATAGCCATTTTATCCTCATAATGATATGCATTAGTAAACTTAGGCTTTATAAATACATCTCCATTTTCATCTAAATATCCATACAAATTGTTTTCATCAGTAAAAATAAAAGTTTTATTGTCATCAGCTGGAGATACATTTTCATAATTGAGCTCTTTAATGATTTTGCCGGTATTATCTATTAATGCATACTTGTCATCTGCATTTTTGACTAATGCCCTTCCATTTTTAAAATCATACGCAATATTGAATTGTGGCTTTATGAGTTCTTTCCCATTTTTATCAATATAGCCCATCTTCACATCATCATCAACCTTCTTAGCTGCCGATATATATCCCTCACTAGATATCCCTAAAAATAAATAATCACTAGATGAAAAAAGAATATTCCCTGATTTATCTAATATAAAATACTTATTGTCTTGAACAGCACTCATCACATCCTCATTTAAATTGCTAATAGCATCATAGATTGGAGGCACTACTATTTCACAATTCTCATTTATAAGCCCCATTTTTCCTTCATTATACACCTTTGCCAATCCGTTTTCATCAAAATTTTCAGCAAACTGAAACTTGGGCTCTATTTTAAAATCTCCATTTGCATCTATATAACCCCATAATTTCTTGTTTTGATCCTTTTTATAAGCAGGGTATAAAGATATTTGACTTTTACTTCCTTTATTTTCATTTACACAAGAAGTCAATATCATGGATAAAATCAATAATGTCAAAACTAAAGTATTTCTTTTCCTCATATCTAAACATCGCCTCATTTCATATTATTTCATATATCAATTTATATTAATTTCGTCTAAGGTCTTATATATGCAAAACCTTCTTTTTGTTTTTGTATCAACTCAATCATGCTATTTGGAACTACTCTTACAAATTCCAATATATCATTTTTCCCCAAATCACATGCTTCAAGGGCATTCTTGCAAGCACTAAATTTAACTCCTTTGGCATTTTGTTTAGTTATTACATGAGCTAACTCAAAATCAGGAGTAAAACCTTTTACTGCCGATGAATTTGCAAGTACTTCTATTTCCACTTCTTCTTCAGAATCTCTTAAAAGATTCCTGACATTTATAAGTGTCAAGCTCCATTTTTCCATTTCATCAATATGAAATATTACTTTCATTTTTTCCATGTTTATTACCCCCTACATATCAAATAAATATTTTATTTCTTCCTCGCTAAGCTTAGATACAAGCGTTTCGCCTTCTGTAATCACCTTGTCTATCATCTCTTTTTTTGCCTCTTGCAGTTCAAATATTTTTTCCTCAATAGTTCCTTTAGTTATAAGCTTCAATGCTTGAACAGTATTTTTTTGCCCTATTCTATATGCCCTATCCGTAGCTTGATCTTCCACAGCAGGATTCCACCAAGGATCAAAATGAATGACCATATCTGCTCCAGTCAAATTGAGCCCTGTTCCTCCTGCTTTTAGTGAAATCAAAAATACTTGTCCCTTCCCTCCATTAAATTCCTCAACTAATTTTCCCCTCTCCTTCACATCA
>JAKPAR010000149.1 GCA_029779375.1 Bacillota bacterium
TTCCTATGACCATCAAAGAGCCAAAGGTGTCTTTAGTGTTTTTTGCAATTCTTACGAGTCTATAGAACATAATGAAATACAACAATATTAGAACAAGTCCTCCCATAAGTCCCAATTCTTCACCTATGACTGCAAATATAAGGTCTGTTTGTTTTTCGGGAATGTATCCAAATTGAGTTTGGACTCCTTCAAATAGTCCCCTTCCAAATACTTTACCCGAGCCTATTGCAATAAGTGATTGTTTAGCTTGATATCCTGAGCCACTAGTATCATGTTCTGGGTCTAGAAAGTTAAATATTCTATTTTTTTGGTATTTATCTAATGAAAACCATATTGCTGGTAGAGATATGATTCCAATGATAATGGCATAACCAAAATATTTCAATTTGAGTCCAGCAGCAAAAAGCATTACAAATACGAAAAATATAAAAACTGCTGCTGTTCCAAAATCAGGTTGAAGCAAAATGAGTCCTATAGGTATAGCTGCAAATAGTAGTATTTTTAAAAGGACAAAGGGTTCATTTATACTATTTTTATTTTTATCTATGAATTGAGATAGAGAAATAATAAGGCCTAATTTTACCAATTCTGCAGGCTGAAAGGTGAAGCCACCGATGCTCAGCCAACTTCTTGCTCCCCAATCATCATCTCCAGTACCAAATAGAAGAACAGCTATAAGGAGCAAATTGCAAAAGATGTATATTGGCAGATATATTTTTCCTAACAATTTATAGTCCATCATAGAAAGAAAGATAATAGCCGCTATACCCAATATGACGGTTATTCCTTGAACTTTTACAAAACGAGGATTTTCATAACTTGCAGTTGCACTCATTATCATAACTAGTCCATATACACATAGCAATAAAACGGTTACAAAGAGAACAAAATCAAATTTTTTAAAGAAATTTTTTCTAAAGCTAAACATTTTTCATATCTCCTTTTTTAAATTTTACAAAACAATTATACCATATTTGCATTGATAAATAGAGAATTATTTGCAAAGTTTAAAGCCATAAATTACCTTGTTCAAAGTTTTCTATAGCTTTTATTGCTTTATTTTGGAAATCGGGGTACTTTTCTTCAATGTTTTTAAGCAAGACTTTTATTTCATTTCGTTTATTTATTTTGTCTTGGGGACAAATTTTATTTTTCCCTAATGGTAGTTGTTCATCTTTTACTACTTTTTCTATTGTTTTTTCATCTATATAAATTAGAGGTCTTATTAGTTGTAGTTCATGCTTTTCATTATAG
>JAKPAR010000019.1 GCA_029779375.1 Bacillota bacterium
CAGCTAAAGGTTTTGTAGTAGCTAGAGGAACGGACTTAACTGCTACATACAATTGGCTACCTGATTTACAGGGAAAAGGGGAACGAATTCTTGTAGCTGGTATATATGATGAAAATGGAAACTTTTTAGCAGGAGATGCTATCTTGGTAAATTTGGATGTTGTTCCTGAAGTGTATCTAACTGGAATTGAGGAAGGTGAAATACTAGATGATACAATATCTATTGGTACAGATGCCAATTTTGTAGCTTCTTATGTGAAATATGAAATAACTAATTTAGATACAGGAAAGAAAACTTTGTCAGCAGAATCTGATCCACAAGGAATGTATAAATGGACTCCAATGGTTAAGGAAAATGGGAATTATTCTTTTAGAGCAATTGCCTATGACAGTCTTGACAATCCATATAGTAGCGAAACAATAACTGCAAAAATTGAAGTTCAACAAAAGTTAGCACTAGGAGGAGTATCTGAAGGACAAACTATAGATAAGCCAGTTGTATTGTCAACTTCTAGAAACTTTGATGTCAGTGAAACTGAATACGTTTTAAGAGACTTAAATACAGGAAAAGAAGAAAGTTTAAAGAAATTTGGCTATGGAAATTATACCTGGTTTCCAGGACCTGAATATTCAGGGCCTAAAGAGCTTTTAGTTAGAGTCAAGGATACTAGGGAAAGAACTCATGAAAGTGAAAGTATAAAGGTCAATGTAAAAGGAGAACCCAAAATATTTTTAGAAGGAGTAGGCCCAAAACAAGTTTTAACAAAAGCTACTCAGTTAAAAATTACAAGCAATGTGAAATTAGATAGTGTAGATTATATTTTCATTAAACCAAATACAAATCAAAAAAAGATCATTGCTTCAAAGCAAAGTCCTTCAGCCATTTGTACTTATACTCCGGTTCAAAAAGATGTGGGAAATTGGAAAGTGAAGGCCATAGGAATATACAAGGGGAAAAAGATTGAAAGCGAAGAAATTCCTATTAGAGTGTATTTAGGTAAAATATATGGTCCTAAACCTATAATTGAAAAGGATAAATTTATGGGTCTTGCATCTGACTTAGCGAAAAAATCTTTCGAAAAGACAGGAATGTCAGCTGCACTACAGACAGCTCAAGCTATTCTTGAAACAGGTTGGGGGCAAAGTGCTCCTGTAGATAAATACAGTGGGAAAAAATCTTTAAATCTATTTGGAATAAAGGGCAAGGGAACAGCAGGTTCTGTCATATCAAATACATGGGAAGTATATAATGGGAAAACTTTTCGTGTTGATGCAAGCTTTAGAGCGTATAACAATGTAGGTGAAAGCTGGGCAGATCATAAGGATTTGTTGCTTAAAGGAGAAAGATATGAGCCTTTTAGAGAAGTAATGCACAATTCTACAGAAGGGGCTTGGGCATTAAAAAGAGCAGGATATGCAACAGATCCCCAGTATGCATTGAAACTAATGAAATTGATAAAATTATACAATTTGCAAGAACTCGACAAGATAGGAATTTAAAAAAAGAACCGGCTAAGTTGATAAACTTGCCGGTTTTTATTTATCCCCTTTACTAATATGGGAAAATAGCATAAAATAATATAAAATATATGTTGAGAAATTTGTAAGGAAGGGTGTCAATGGAGAAAAATTTTATTGAGTTAAAGGATATCAAAAAAGTTTATAAGATGGGTGAGGTTGAAATAAAGGCCCTAGATAGCATATCTTTTTCCATAGACAAAGGAGAGTTTGTAGTAGTAGTAGGGCCTAGTGGTGCCGGTAAAAGTACAGTATTAAATATTTTAGGTGGTATGGATTCTCCAACTAGTGGTAAATTAATAGTTGATGGCAACGAAATAAGTGAGTATTCATCAAGAGAACTAACTACTTATAGAAGATATGACATAGGTTTTGTTTTTCAATTTTACAATCTAGTTCAAAATCTTACTGCACTAGAAAATATAGAATTGGCAACTGAAATTTGTAGAGATCCTCTTGAACCATACAAGGTATTGGAACAAGTAGGTCTTAAAGATAGAAAAGATAATTTTCCAAGTCAATTGTCAGGTGGAGAGCAACAGAGAGTAGCTATAGCTAGAGCCCTTGCCAAAAATCCTAAATTGCTATTATGTGATGAGCCTACAGGTGCATTGGATTACAATACAGGGAAATCGGTACTTAAATTGTTGCAGGATACAAGTAGAAATAATGATATGACAGTAGTAGTAGTTACTCACAATTTAGCTATTGCACCTATGGCAGATAAAGTAATAAAGATAAAAAATGGGAAGGTAGAATCAGAAGAAATAAACAAAAACCCTATTCCAGTAGAAAGGATAGAGTGGTAAAAATGAAAAACACTCTGCTTAAAGATACCTTTAGGTCAATAAGGAATACATTGGGAAGATTTTTAGCTATATTTGCCATAGTTGCTTTGGGAGTAGGCTTTTTTGCAGGTATAAAAGCTACGGCACCAGATATGAAGATTACGGCAGATAAATATTTTGATGACTACAATTTGATGGATATTTGGCTTATATCTACGAAGGGATTCAATGAAAAAGATATAGAGGCTATAGAAATAGTAGATGGAATTGATGAAATATCCCTTAGCTATTCAATGGATGTTTTAGTTGATGACGGAGAAAATACTAGAGTAGTGAAACTATTGTCAATACCTGAAAATATATATGAAGAAAACTCCTATATAAATAAGGTAAATTTAGTAAAAGGGAGATATCCCAAAAATTCTGGGGAATGTTTGGCTGAAAGTGGAAGTATGACAACAGAGTCTTTATCCATAGGGAGTAAAATAAAAATATATTCGGGGACAGATGAGGATATTTCAGAAAATTTAAAAAAAGATGAATATACTGTAGTGGGACTAGTTGAAAGCCCTCTTTATATTTCTTTTGAAAGGGGAACTAGCACTATTGGCAATGGCAAAATAGAGAGCTATATAATGATTCCTGAAGAAAATTTCAAATTGCCAGTATATACTGATATATACTTAACTGTAAAAGATGCGAAAGATGTATTTACCTATAGTGATGAATATGATGAAATACTAGATCCTGTGCAAAAAAATTTAAAGGATATAGGAAAAATAAGGGAAGAAGAACGCTATGATGAAATAATAGCTGAGGCCAATGAAAAACTAGATGAAGTCAAAAGAGAATTAAAAGAGGGAGAAGAAAAGCAAAAAGCTGAATTAAAGAAAGCTGAAGAAGATTTATCTAAAGCAAAAGCAGAAATAGATAGAGGAGAAAGA
>JAKPAR010000168.1 GCA_029779375.1 Bacillota bacterium
CTCTTGCAAAATTTGAAATTTGAGCTATTTGATTTTCCAAATCATACAATGTCTTGTTCCCATCTCTAGATAAATAAGATGAATACTGTATTAAATAATTTATACTTGGATAAGATATACTTTTATCATATTTTCTAAATTCTTTTTCTATCCAATTATATAAATCTTTTCCTTTTATTCTCTCAAAATCCACAACTCCACCAATTTTATTGATTGTTTTAACTATAGATTTACTTTTATCAACTTTTCTTTCTTTTTCAATAAATATAACCACTACATAATTTCCCAAAATTTTAAGATACTCTTTTAATTCTTCATCTTTTTTTGACTCTGTCTCATCTTCTTCATCATCTTTTTTCCTTCTACTAAATATACCTAAATTCTTTACAACTACAATCTTTTTTTCAGACATAAAAGGAAGGGTTTCGCAGGCATTGTAAATTTCGTTAAATTTTGTATCTTTACCTTCAAAACTTATATAATTAAGTGATTCAAGCCCTTGAGAAACATATTTTTCTTTTATCAATTTGAGAGAATAATCTATAAGATAATGTTCTTCTCCACAAAAAATATAAACCGTTTTTAATTTGTTGTTTTTTATATCTACAAGCAATTCTTCATATTTCATAATCTTCCCACTCCCTAAATATATGACAATTTTTTTTAGAAATATAATATGATAATAGCATATATATAAGTACAAAACTTATTTCTAATCCATAATTTAATATTATATCATTTATAGCAGATTTTTCTCTAATAAAAGTATGAATATCATATTCATTTGGCCTAATATCTAATGTTATAAGTCCAGATTCATCAGTTCTATATATCTCTATTCCCCTATCCTTATACCTCTCAAGGACTTCCTCATTGGGATGGCCAAAATTATTTTTCCCAACTTGTATAAATCCATATTTAGGACTGAAAAAATCTATAAAATCTTCACTAGATGATGTACTACTTCCATGATGTGGAACTTTCAAAAAATCTATATCTTCTTTTTCACCTTGTACTAAAATAGATTCTATCTCAAATTCTATGTCTCCTGTAAACAGTATTTTCTTATCAAAACTGTTCAACAAAAGCACTAGTGACAAATTATTTTCATTATCTATATGCTTTAAATGAGTTTCTTCTTTGGGCCATAGAACTCTAATAGAAACATTTTGTCCAATATCTAGCTTTTGATTATACCCAATTTTATAGACATGTACCTTGTTCTCTTTAGCACTAGAAATTATATCATTGTAAATACGACTATCTTCATTTTCATAAGCTATAAAAACCCTTGTTACTTTTCAATTTTCCATAAGTAGTGGCAAAGACTTGCAGTGATCTTCATGAAAATGAGTAATAAAAACTCCATCTAGTGAAAATACTCCTTTTTTCACTAGATAAGGCAAAACTATATTTTCTCCTACATCAAAATTTCCAAATGCATTTCCACCTGTGTCAAGCAAAAAATATCTACCATCAGTTTCTATGAGCATACAATCCCCTTGTCCCACATCTATAAACTCTATAGTCAAGTTCCTCTCTACTACGGGTAAAATAGCTGTAAACAATATACATACTATAAGATAATAAAAAATCACTCTATTTATCTTAAATGGAAAAACATCAACTCTAACAATATTAAATATGCAAAAAACAGCAAAATAATAAAGAAACATTTCCAAAACACTTGGTGACAACATTTTGACACTTCCAAAAGGCAGAACATATATCATGTTTAATATAATATTTTCCACATTTAAAATACCGTTCAATACAAGTCCTAAAAAGTAGCAAACAAAACTACTTACAAAAGAAAATAATAAAATAAGAAAAGCTATTATGACTCCTATTGACAACAAAGGTATCAATAAAAAATTTGCCAGTATGCTTATAGGAGAAATGCTGTTAAAGTAATATATAGTTATGGGAGCTATCCCTATCTGAACCGCTAATATGCTATAAAGAGAAGTCATGGCTTTGCCTTTGTAAGGATAAAATTTATTTCTCATTTCTTTCAAAAACAATAACAACGATAGTGTAGCCATAAAAGATAATTGAAATCCTACATTAAAAAGCCATAGTGGATTATAAATAAGAAGTACAAATGCAGCAAAAGCTATAGTATTTATTTCATCATAAGACCTAAATTGTACTTGAGAATACATAAGTACCGTAAACATTATAAGCGATCTGAGTACAGAAGGCGGAAAGCCAATAAGGTATCCATAAATCCACAAGATAGCTATAGTCATTCCAACATTTACCTTTCTATTCACTCCCACTATCGCAAGTGCTGATATTAAAAAAGATGAAATAATTCCAATATGTAGCCCCGATACAGCCATCAAATGAGCTAATCCCATTTCCCTATATTTAATTTGATATTCTTCATCTAAATAAGATATTTCTCCAAGCATAACTGACTTCATCAATTGACTGTTTTTAAGATTTAAATACTCATCAAAAGTACTCTCAACTTTAGTTTTAAATTTTTTTCTTAAATTTTCTCCTAAACTCAAATTGTTTTTTGAAAGAACTTTTACAAAATGACTCCTAGTACTAATAATGGTAAATATATCGTTGGTCTCTAAATACAATTTATAGTTAAAAAGCTTGGGATTTGTATTTGGCCTTGGTTCATTTAAAATGCCAGAAAAACTTATGATATC
>JAKPAR010000171.1 GCA_029779375.1 Bacillota bacterium
TATATCAGGCAGCATAATATCTAGTATCCACAAATCAGGAGGGGTAGCCATTGCTTTTTTTGCTTCTTCTCCTGTAAAAAAAGATGAAACCTTCCAATTTTCTTTTTCTAAATAAGAAGTTAAAACTAGATTTAAGTTTTTATCATCTTCCACCAAATAAATTTCGAAACTCATACAAAACCGCCTCCACAGTATAATTAGATTTAAATATATTATAACAAAATATTATGCAATAAAACCATGGGACTAAAATCAAAAAAATATGTGAAATTGTAAAAAAAACAAATCGAAAATTTCACAACAAAAACATATTTCATCCATATTTGTTTTACAATTCTTTATTAATCTATATTTAGAATAGAAAATTCAAGGAGGTATGAAATATGGACGAAAATAAAGATATTATAATTGTAGAAGATATTGAAAACAAAGAAGAAAAGAAAGAAAGTAAAAGAGGTAAATTTTTCTCATATTTTGCAGTGGCATTGATAGCTTCTCTCATTGGAGGGATAATATCCCCAATAGCTTCAAATCATATCTATGGTAAAAGTTCATCAAAAGTTAGTCAAAATAGTCAAGAAGTTTACAATACGCAAAAGGTATATAGTACAAACAATGAAAGTGCTTCTATGATATCTCAAGCAGCCAAAAGTGCAATGAATAGTGTAGTAGGAATAACTACAGTAGAAATTCAAAATTATGGTTTTATGGAACAAGAAGTAGATGGAGTAGGCTCTGGTATAATAGTAGATAGCAATGGTTATATACTTACAAATTCTCATGTTGTTGGAGATGGAAATGCAAAAAAGATAACAGTATTGTTTGAAAATGGAGATAAAAGATCTGCCAAGGTACTATGGCATGATTCTATTCTTGATCTAGCTATAATCAAAGTGGATGCCAATAATTTGCCAGTAGCTAAATTGGGAGATTCAGACAAATTGGAAGTAGGAGAAATAGCTATAGCTATAGGAAACCCTTTGGGATTAGAATTTCAAAGAACCGTGACTTCAGGGATTATAAGTGGACTTCATAGGTCTATAAGTGTAGATCAAAACAATACCATAGAAGATCTCATTCAAACTGATGCCTCAATCAATCCTGGAAATAGTGGAGGCCCATTATTAAACAGTAAAGGAGAAGTCATAGGAATAAACACAGCTAAAATAAAATCAGCTGAAGGATTAGGCTTTTCTATACCTATAAATACAGCAAAGCCAATAATAGAAGAAGTAATCAAAAAAGGAACTTATGAAACAGTCTATATAGGAATAAAGGGCATAGATGTGGAAACTTATGAAAGACAATTGGGAATAGATTTGAAAGCTGATAGTGGAGTGATTGTGATTGAAGTAGTTTCAAATTCTCCTGCAAGTAAGGGAAATTTAAGAAATGGAGATGTAATAACAAAGATTGACAATCAAAATATTGAAAATATGAATCAGCTAAAAAAGGCACTTTACAATTATAAAAAAGGTGATAAAGCCAAATTGTCAATTATAAGAAATGGTGAAAAGAAGCAAATACAAATACAATTTTAGATGCAATAGGATATCCTATTGCATTGTTTTTTTGTAGAACAATTAAGGTATCGTTGTATTTATAAAGATTTGAGAGTATAATGAATTTTAAGAAAGGTGGAAAAAATCCAGTGGCAAGGTTTTCGCAACAGAAAACAATGAAATAAAAATATTTAATGAATAGGATGGTTTAAATGAAAAAAGTTAAATTTGAGCCTCCCAAAGAAAGGGAAAGGTTATTGTCTTATGTCATAAAATATCATAGACAATTTTTTATAACAGCTATTTCGGGTATATTTTTCAATTCAGCAATTGTCCTTGGCCCTATTTTTCAAGGTAAATTGCTGGATGCAGCTACTGTAGCAACAAATACTCATGAAATAATAAAGGCTGGTTTAGAGTTTGTTGGCGTCACTTTAACTTTTCAGATTGCAAGGTTTTTTAAAAGATACTATGTAAGGGATATGGCCAATAGAATGAGTGGTGATATGCGTGTTGGCATAATGGAATCCATACTAAGTACAGATTTAAATGTTCTAGAACGGCAAAAACCAGGAGACATGATAGCTACTACCATGGGAGATGTAGATATTGTGGTTGAAGCAGTGAGAAAAACCATTACTGAATTGTGGGATACTGGGGTTCTCATGATTGCTTATTGGATTGCACTTATGAGTTATGATATAAAAATAACTTTGATAGCGTCTATTCCTATTCCATTAGTCATATTACTTACTCAAGCTATGAAAAAAACAGTTCATTCCAAAGCTAAGGATACTAGAATTGCTACTTCAAAGACAACTACTCAAATCAGAAAATTGATTTCACAAATAGATATAATGCGTTTGTATGGAAGAGAAGAAGCAGAAATAGAGAGGCTAGAAGATAAATTAGCTGTACAAGCTGAGAAAAATATCATATTAAGCATTTTTAAAAATGGATTGGCTCCTATATATTCTGTATTGGCAAGTATTGGAATTGTTGTAGTCATATTTTTAGGTGGAAATAAAGTCATTGATGGAAATTGGACTATTGGTACTTTTACAGCATATATAGCCATGTTTACAGCATTGGCAGTGAGGACGACTACTGCTGCAAAAGTTTTCAATATTCAACAAGGTGCTAAAGCTTCTTGGGATAGAGTATTAGGACTTATAAATGGAGAAAAAATGGTGCCTATTGAAAAAGTAGAAAGTCTTAAGCCAAAAGAAATAGATGTAGAAAATCTGTCATTTAAATATCCAACTAGTGAGGAATATGCAATTGAAAATATTTCTTTTAAAGCTTCAACTGGCATGATAGTTGGTATAACTGGTTCTGTAGGTTCAGGGAAAAGTGCATTAGCTCTTTCTATTACAGGACTTTATGATTATGATGGAAAGATTTTTTTAGATAATGTGGATTTAAAAGACATTCCATATGAGAAAAAACTAGCAACAATTACATATATGGGTCACGATTCTTTTCTTTTTTCAGATACTTTGAAAAATAATATTGCTTGGAATGATGACGATAGAGAAAAATTGAACAAGGTACTTGATATTGTAGATTTAAAACAGGATATTGAAGGCTTTGAAAATGGTATAAACACAGAAATTGGAGAAAAAGGTATAAAAGTTTCTGGAGGTCAAAGGCAGAGAATAGCTTTGGCAAGAGCTCTATATAAAGATGCCAGTATAGTCATACTTGATGATCCATTTTCTGCCGTAGATATAAATACCGAAGCTAAGATTATTGAAAATTTAAGACAAAATCGAGATGGAAAAATTATATTTATTTTTTCGCATAGACTTCATGCTTTCAAGTACACAGATATGGTTTTAGTTCTCGACAAGGGAAAAATTGTTCAAAGTGGTACTCATGATGAATTGATAAATACTGAAGGTATATACAATAAAATTATAGATTCACAACAATTTTTAGGAGGTGAATCTGTTGAAGAATAAAATAGTATCTAATGCTATTAAGACGAGTTGTAAAGAAAAAATTCTATATATTATATTTTTAATCGTTGCAATTGTTGTTGGTATTGTTATGCAATTGATTCCACCTCAAATTTTGAAGAGTATTATAGACAACAATATTTCAAAAGGAGTTTATGATGGATTGTGGAAATTGTCATTGTACTATCTGCTAGCTGTGGTGATTAGTGGAGTTGCCGATTTTGTCCGTGAGTTTATGATGGCAGTTGTTGGACAGGATATACTACTAAATATTCGCATGAATATGGCAAAAAAACTATCTAAATTGCCTATATCATATTTTTCAAACAATGCTGTTGGTGAGATAATGAGTAAATTTACTCAAGATGTAGATGCTGTTGGTACACTTTTTACTAGTGGACTTATAGGGATATTATCTGATGGATTGAAAACAGTTGGAATTATAATATCAATATATATTCTAAGTCCTAAACTGGCATTGTATGTGTTACTTCTAATCCCTATAATATATTTAATTGCTAGATTTTTTAAATCCAATACATTTAAAGCTCAAATGAATGCAAGAATAGCAGTTGGTCATATTAATGGTTTGGTTCAAGAAATATTTAATGGAATAAGGACAATTAAAATATTTGGAATGGAAAATTATTTTATATCTGATTTTCAAGAACCATTAAATCAAAACCTTGAAGCTGTTCATAAAACTAGTACATTAGATTCCATATTTCCATGTATAATGCAAATACTTAGGGCAATTGTCATAACAATTGTTGTGATTGTAGCTGCTCCAAAGGGATTAGGAACATTGGGTATAAGTATTGGTTCAATTGCAGCGGTAGTTGATTTGATATCAAGAATGCTTGCACCTATTGAAGCTATAGCTGTAGAGTTTCAGACAATACAAGAAGCTGCTTCTGGAATTGAGAGAATAAATGAATTTGATAGAGAAGAAGAAGAGATTAGATATATAAAAGAAATACCTGAAATGATAAAGAATTTTTCTATATCTGTTGAAAATGTTTCTTTTTCTTATGAAAATGGTAAAGAAATTGTTCGAAATATTTCATTTGAGGTAAAGGCAGGTATGAAGGTTGCGTTGGTAGGGAGAACAGGGGCTGGGAAGAGTACTATTTTAAATCTTGTGGCAGGTTTATATAGGCCAAAAGAAGGAAGCATAAAAATAGGAGGGATAGATCCTTTTGAAATGCCTTTTGAAATGCGCCGTAGAACTATAGGAATTGTACCTCAAACTTTTCCAATATATGATGGGACGGTTAGGGAAGCAATTACACTATATGATGAAACTATTACGGAGGAAGAAGTAATAGCAGCAGCTAAAAGTGTTGGTCTTCATGAAGATATAATGAAGCTTCCAAGGGGATATGATACTTTTATTGGAGAAGGAGAAATAAAATTTTCTCATGGTCAATATCAATTGTTGTCTCTTGCTTGTGCATTGGTATGCAATCCTCCTATACTGCTTCTTGACGAAGTGACATCAGGTCTTGATTCTATAACAGAGGCAAAGATATTTAAGGCTATAAGGGAAGTATCTCAAGATAGGACAATTCTCACAATAAGTCATAGAATATCTGGAATAATTGATGCTGATGAGGTCATTTTTTTGGAAAAGGGAAGAATTGTTGAAATTGGTACACCAGAAGAACTTGCAGGAAAAGATGGTTGGTATGCTAAATATCATCAAATTGAACAATTGGGGTGGAAAATATAGAAGATAAAAACACTAGCAAATATTTGCTAGTGTTTTTATCTTCTATATGAAAAATAAATAGATGGGATAATGATTATTAAAAAATTCAATAAGATTGGTAATCTAATTATTTTATATATAAAATATAAATGATAAAATAGCAACTATCTTATAAAAAGGTTAAGGAGTGATTTATTTGTCTAGTGAAAAAGATGAACTTTTAAGAGAATTGGCTGACGCGGTTGTTGATATGGATGAGGATAAAACTGTTGAGGTAGCAAATATTTTTATACAAAAGAATTTTGATGCGTATGAAGGTATTTCTAATGGCTTGGCAGTGGGAATGGATGAAGCAGGGAAGCTTTACGAGGAGGAAGAGTACTATATTCCAGAACTTTTGATGTGTTCAGATGCTATGTATGCAGGTATGGATATTTTAAAACCTCATTTAAAGTATGATGAGACTGATGAAAGATATAAAGCTGTAGTTGGAGTGGTAGAAGGAGATACTCATGATATAGGGAAAAATTTATTTAAGATTATGCTGGAGACTACAGGATTTGAAGTATATGATTTGGGAAGAGATGTTCCCCCAGTTAAATTTATAGAAAAGGCAAAAGAAATAGGGGCTGATTTAATAGGTCTTTCAACTTTAATGACAACTACAATGGACAATATGGAAATAGTGATTAATTTATTAAAAAAAGAAGGTATAAGAGATAATGTGGTGGTCATGGTTGGAGGAGGCCCAATATCTCAGAGTTTTGCAGACAAAATAGGAGCAGATGGATATGCACCTGAGGCTTCAAGGGCTGCGAGATTAGCAAAAAAATTGGTAAGGGGGAAGAATATAGATGTCGCTATTTAAAGACGAGATGACACCTATGGAAAGAGCTATTGCTCTTTCAAAGGGGGAAGATGTAGATAGAATTCAGTGCAATCCCAATTTATCTAATGGAATTGCAAGAGTTTTAGGATGTAAGATTTCAGAATTCAATCATAGTGCGAGAATTTTGGCAGATGCAGTCATTGCAACTCATAGGAGATTTGGTGGGGATGGTGCAAAGGTCTTTACCGATCTTTTTATTATTGCAGAAGCTATGGGAGCTAAAATGAAATATCCAGAGGATGAAACAGTAGATCTTTTGGAACCAGCTATTAAGGATATTTCAGAAATAGCTAAATTAGAGCCTATAGATCCATATAAGGATGCAAGACTGCCAATTCATATTGAAGCTATGAAATATGTGCAAGATGAAATAGGAGAAGAAGTTCCATGTACAGCTTTAATTGTGGGACCTTTTACTTCTGCTTTTTTCTTAATTGGTGTAGAAAATATGACCAAGATGATGATAAAAGATCCTGAATCAGTTCATAAATTGTGCGAAATTTCTTTAGAAAACTGCATAAGATTTGCAGATGCTACTATTAATCAAGGAATAGGTATAAGCATTGCAGAACCTATGTCATCTTGTACTGTAGTGAGCCCAAAACATTTTAGAGAATTTTCAAAGCCATATTTGAAGAGATTTATAGATTTCATAAAATCTAGAGGATGTGGAGCGTCTATACATATATGCGGAAAGACAGATAATATATGGGAAGATATAGTGGATATAGGTGTAGGAGCTTTAAGCATAGATAATATTGCAAACCTTAAAAATTGTACGGAAACTGTAGGGGACAGAATAAAAATAATGGGGAATGTTGATCCTTCTTCTATAATGTATGCAGGCACCAAAGAAGATGTAAGGAAAGCTACATTGCAATGTGTGAAAGATGGTTACAAATGTCCTAAGGGATATGGCATCATGTCTGGATGTGGACTTCCAGTAGAAACACCTATAGAAAATATTGATGCTATGATGGATACGGCTAGGGAAATTGGA
>JAKPAR010000173.1 GCA_029779375.1 Bacillota bacterium
TATATCAGAAATTTATCAAATTTTTAATACCATAATTAATATTTTTATAAAAAGAGGAAAAACCTAAAATTAGTAGAATAAAAATAGTATGATTATTTGTCAAAATGAGGTGATAAATGTGAGATTCTTTACAAAAAGAGAACAAATAGTTATACTAGTACTAGTTATACTAGTCGTTTTCATTATATTTTTTAATTTATATAACAAAAACGTATTATTAGAGAAAGATTTAAACTTGGACGAATTTGGTTCCAATAAATTAAATGAAATGGATGAAGGAAAAATAAAAGAAGAAAATGAAGCAGAAGAAATCATAATGGTTCATATTAGTGGACAAGTATATAAGCCAGGGCTTGTTGAGCTAAAAAATGGATCTAGAGTCATCGATGCTGTAAACAGTGCTGGTGGGCTTAAGAGTGAGGCAGATTTAGATAGAATAAATTTAGCTAAAAAATTAGTAGATGAAGAAAAAATATATATTCCCAAAATTGGTGAAGCTAATGACATGGTAGATGAAGTTGAAATTTCTGATGGCGTTGGTTCGGAAAATAGTTCAGAAAATAGGGACAACAAGATAAATATAAATACTTGTACAAAAGAAGAATTGATGAACCTGCCTGGAATTGGAGAAGTATTAGCTACAAGAATTGTAGAATATAGGCAATCTACGAAGTTCAATAGCATTGAAGATATCATGAATGTATCAGGTATAGGAAATAAAAAATTTGAAAATATAAAAGATTTAATTACTGTTAAATAAATAGAAGGAAGGGATTAAGATGAATAAAAGACTTACAGAGCTTACAAAGAGTTCAGGGTGAGCAGCTAAAATAGGTCCTGATACCTTGGCACAAGTTTTGTGTCAATTACCAAAAACTTATGATGAAAATTTGATTATAGGATTAGACACTTCAGATGATGCTGCTGTATATAAAGTAAATGATGATTTGGCTATAATACAAACATTAGATTTTTTTACACCTGTAGTTGATGATCCATATACTTTTGGTCAAATAGCAGCTACCAATTCCTTGAGTGATGTGTATGCTATGGGTGGGCAACCTATCATGGCTATGAATATAGTTTGCTTTCCAAATTGCTTATCTCCAGATGTATTAGTTCAAATATTAAAAGGAGGTCATGACAAAGTACAAGAAGCTGGTGCAATACTAGTTGGAGGTCATACAGTCGAAGATGATGAACCTAAATATGGCCTTTCTGTAACTGGATTTGTTCATCCTGATAAAGTACTTGCCAATGGTGGTGCAAAACCAAAGGATTTGCTTGTTCTTACAAAACCTATAGGAACTGGTATCATAAATACGGCCATCAAAGGTGGTTTAGCAGATAAAAAATCCTATGATGAAGCAGTTAAAGTAATGACTACGTTAAATAAATATGCCAAAGAAGCTATTGATAAAGTTGGAGTAAATGGTTGTACTGATATAACTGGATTTGGGTTTTTAGGTCATAGTTTAGAGATGGCTATGGCCAGTTCGGTGAGCCTAAAAATAGATCATGACAAAATACCTTTAATTGAAGGTGCCCTTTATTTTGCACAAATGGGCTTGGTTCCAGCAGGAACTTATAAAAATGAAGCGTATATTGGAGATAGAGTTAAATTTTTAGTAGATATTCCAGTGGAAAACAAGGATATTTTATTTGATCCTCAAACTTCCGGTGGGTTGCTTATATCTGTGCCAGAAGATAAAGTAGATAAATTGTTAGAAGAACTTAAAAACACACCTACTTCTTTTAGTGTTGTTGGAGAAGTTGTTGAAAAACAGGATTATTATATTTATGTAGAATAATGAAGAGGATGGATGAGAATGGAAGAAAGAAAAAATTTGTTTAGTTTTATACCTAAAGTTGATGAACTTTTAGAAAACCCTATCATAAGTGAAAAATTAAATAAATTGCCAAGGGTTACTATATTGGATTCTATAAGAGAAGAACTTGATGGTTTAAGAAATGATATAAAAGATGGAGTTGTAAGCGAGAAGAATATAGAAGAAAAAATAAAAACATTGCCATATTTTATAATTAAAAGTGCAGAACAAAAAAATAGCTTCAAATTGAAAAGAGTTGTAAATGCAACAGGAGTTATAATTCATACAAATTTAGGAAGATCTCTTATGAGTGAAAAAGTTATGAAAAATATAATGGAGGTATCTTCCAATTATTCTAATTTGGAGTATGATTTAGAATTAGGTCAGAGGGGTTCTAGGTATAGTCATTTAGAAGAAATAATTACAAGAATTACTGGTGGAGAAAGTGCAATGGTTGTGAATAACAATGCTGCTGCAGTGTTGCTAGTTTTAAGTACCATGGCAAAGGATAGAGAAGTCATTGTATCTAGAGGAGAATTGATAGAAATTGGCGGCTCATTTAGGGTTCCTGAAGTTATGGAACAAAGTGGAGCATATCTTGTAGATGTAGGTACAACTAATAAGACACATATATGGGATTATGAAAATGCCATAAATGAAAATACTGCTGCTTTTTTAAAGGTTCATACAAGTAATTATAGAATACTTGGTTTTACTTCTTCGGTTTCTTTAGAAGAGTTGAAAAGCTTGAAGGAGAAATATGAAATACCTATTGTAGAAGACTTAGGTAGCGGTGTGTTGATAGATTTATCTAAATATGGATTGGAATATGAGCCAACTGTACAAGATTCTATAAAAAATGGTGTAGATGTTGTAACGTTTAGTGGAGATAAACTTTTAGGAGGGCCTCAAGCTGGGATTATAGTTGGTAAAAAAGAGTATATTGAGAAGATGAAAAGAAATCCTCTAACTAGAGCATTTAGGGTAGATAAATTCACTATATCTGCACTGGAGGCAACTCTTAAATTGTATTTAGATGAGGATTTGGCTGTAGAAAGTATTCCTACACTCAATATGCTTACTATCTCAATTGATGAACTTGAGAGAAAAGCAGACAGATTAGAAAATATGCTTAGAGAAGAAATAAGTGAAGATTTAATTCAAGTACAAATAGAAGATGATTATTCTGAAGTGGGTGGAGGATCTTTGCCTTTGGAAAAATTGTCCACTAAATGCTTGACTTTATCTCCCAAAAATCTGAGTTCAGCACAATTTGAAAAAAAATTGAGATGTTTTAGAATTCCAATTATTACTCGTGTATATAAAGATAAAATAT
>JAKPAR010000192.1 GCA_029779375.1 Bacillota bacterium
AATATATTATTTTGAAAATAGTTCTTGGCATATATTAGACGACAAATATGAATATAAAATAGGAAGTACTGGCAATTGGCAGTTGGGAAGCAATTTGAATAAGGATGAAAACAGAAATGAAAATGTTCTCGTATATGTGAGAAAAAAAGCGACAAGTAGTGAATTAGCAAGCAATCCAACTTCAGTTAATTTCACAAAAAATATCGAGCTAAACAATGTAAAAATAAATGTAGCTGAAAATGCAATTTTGGGAACTAAGTCTACCATGGAATATAGTACAAATTCCACAGATGGATTGGATGGCAATTGGAAAATATGTAATGAAGGAAAGACTACTTTAGAATTTGGGCAAGGAATGAATATATGGGTAAGAGAAAAATCCAAACCATTGAACAAATTAAAAATAGCTGAAAACATTCAAAAAGAAAATAAACCCACATTAGAATATGTCTATTACAATATAGCTACAGGAAAAATATCCAATCAAACCAATCAAAATCTTGAATATAGGATAAACAATGGAGCATGGCAAAAAATATATGGAAACACAGATATATATGAAGTAAAATTTGATTGGGGCAGATTTGAGTTTAGAAAAATAGCCACTGAAAATACCTTGGCATCAAATCCAGTATTGAAAGTGAATATTAAAGCTCCACTATCTGCTCCTACAATAGAATATGATGATGTTAAGAATACAGTGAAATCTATAAATGGGAAAACTGCATCAGAATGGAACTTGTTTGAATATAGGATAAACCCTATAAATAAAGAAAGCCCATGGATATCAGGAGAACTATTGGCAGGAGAAGACTTAAACGGAGACAAATTGCTTGAAATAAGAGCAAAAGCTACTTGGGACACATTGGCAAGTAAAATAGGACAAATTCATTTTACGCCAAATTTGCCTCTTGAAGCAGTGAGTTTGAGCATACACACTACACCAATAGAGCTAAATGGAACTACTGATGGAATGCAATATAGGATAAATGATACCGATTGGAAGGATTGTGCTAATGGAAATACTCAACTAAAGAGAAGGGATGGCTCAGATTTAAATGACATGTTAGATGTGAAAAAAATCGAAATTCGAGACAAAAATCAAACTTCAAATATAATCACAATTTGGCCATAAAATAAAATGCGACAGCGGGGACGGTTCTCCCTGTCGCATTATTCATATACCATCAATACTGTATGCAATTTTCTTCCTGCTGGAGTTATGGTCTTTCCATTGGCATATAATGCTGATGATGCTCCTCCATCAAGATTCATTGCCCTATCTGCTCCTAGTTTCACCATTATTTGAGATAATTCCTTCATATTGAGATTGGAGCCTGTCACAAGAAGCAATTTGTTGTTTTTAGTTATTCCTATGGCCGATCTTTGACCTCTATTTTTAGTTATCTTGTCTTCTTTAAATCCATTTTTATTTGGATCGTAAATGGATTTCCCATTTTCCACTAAATATGGTCCTGCAGATATTATGGATTTGATATTGTTTTGTTTGATTTCCTTTAGCTCTTCTTGTTTCTTTTGTGCATTTTCTTTTGCTTCCAATATTTCATACTCGAGTTCTATTTTATCTCCTACTTTAAATCTTTGATCTACATAATTTTCAAAGCTTTTAGTGTTCCCATAATATATTACATAGCCATTTTTAGGGATAGACGCCTGTTTTGCATTTTTAGTTACTTTAGTGACTTTGTCTTTTATTACTTCTATGGCTATTCCACCGTTTAAATCTATTTTACTTCCCCTCGCTGGGGTATATATGTATGCACCAGTAGAATCTTTTGGTACATTATTTACATACCATATTTTAAATAAATTGTAATCCATGGATTGGGTTTCATTGTTCCAATTGTTTTCTCTAAACCCATTTATGTATCCATTTATCCCCATATTATATTGACCTATT
>JAKPAR010000193.1 GCA_029779375.1 Bacillota bacterium
CATATATTATTATTGCTAATATAGGAACTATCAACGCTAAAACTGAAAATAATATTATGTGAGTATCATAATTTTTATTGATGATAAACTCAAAAGGTCCACCAAACCATATGGATGGAATTAAGTATTGCCACCATTTTGGAACAAAATCAATATTCATAACATCACTAAAATCAAACAATCTTCCTATAAGTTGATATCCTACAGATAATGCTATAGTTAAAACAATTTGTACATAATTAATAATATCTTTAAGCTTTTCACCGTCAAAAAACTTAAGTATCAATATATACAATAAAGCAGTTAAAGCTACTATCAATAAATCCATAAGAATTATTTCCAATAAAAATAATACAAAAAACATAAATCCACTTCTAAATAAGGATACAATAAGTGCTGGCCCTGTAAAAGAAAATGTTATATAAAACATGTATATCATTATATGCACAGTCTTTGCTGCACTTAAGGTCTTCCCGTCTACTGGCTTTGACAAAATTATATCTTTATCTCTTAAATCCAATAGTACAGAAGAAAAATCTGAAATCAAAATAGTCATCATCATAAACATCAATATCCCAAATAGAAAACTCATTTGAAATAGATAATTTTCTTTCATAATAACAAAAGGAACTAACATCAACCCTAGCAATATATAAAACCAAAGAGATTTTACGATACTATTTGCTTCTTCACTCTTCTTTTTGGAAGTATTATTTTGCATTACTGTAGGAACTCTTCTTTCATCTAACATAAGCTTAAGTTGAAGTATCTTTCGCATAGTATCATAATCTACTCCAAAGCTTTCAAACACTCCTCTAAATTTATCTATAACCCTTAGTATTTTAAAATCCTTCATATCCTACACCCCTTGAACTATGGATACAATTTCTTCTGCAATCTCTTTGTGTTCATTGAATCCAGTGAGTTCGTTAAATATCTCTTCCAATGAACCTTCCATAGATTTTTCTTTTAATTCGTCAAAACTTCCATCTGCAACAACTTGTCCATCATTTATAAGAACTATTCTACTACTTATCTTTTCAACAATTTCCATTATATGAGAAGAATAAAATATAGTTTTCCCTTGAGAAGCCAATTCTGCCAATACTTCTTTGAAAACCATAACACTATTTGCATCCATTCCACTTAGGGGTTCATCTAAAAATAGAATATCAGGGTTGTTTAATAAACTTGATATTATGACTACCTTTTGACGCATTCCCTTTGAATATGAGGATATCCTTGAATTATATACATCTTTTAGGCTGAACAATTCCATTAATCTCTCTGCCTTTTCATCAGCTACATTGTAATCAAGACCATATAGCTCTCCTATAAAGGTTAAATATTCTCTTCCAGTTAAACTATCATATATTTCAGCTGTTTCAGGAACATAGCCTATTCTCTTTTTGTATTCTACATTTCCACTTGATATATTTTGTCCAAATATCTTTACTTCCCCTGTATACTGTTCAATAAGCCCTAGCATTATCTTAACAGTAGTACTTTTCCCTGCTCCATTTGGCCCTATATAACCTATGATTTGTCCACTATAAACATCTAAATCTATTCCCTTCAACACCTTTTTAGTACCAAAACTCTTTTCCAATCCTCTTATTGTTATTATTGGTTCATTATGTGAT
>JAKPAR010000199.1 GCA_029779375.1 Bacillota bacterium
AATATATGCAAGAAATTGAAAGGTCTTGGGATTATGCTGCTTCAACTAAGGATGCATCAATATTTTTTAGTGTTGTAATGCCGAGAATTTATTCTGCTAAATTTTATGAAGAAAACTATGAGTGGTTGAAAAAAAATAGAGAAAGTTTTGAAAAGCTATTTGATGAAGAATGGTATGAGAGATTTAGAAGAGCAGTTAAAAGTTCTCATGATTTAAATATTACCGATAGAATTCATGAAATAAAAGTGCCTACATTAATTATAAGTGGTGAATTGGATACTATTACTCCTTTAAAGTATCAAGAAGTGATTTATAATGAAATTTCAAATTCTAAATGGGTGGTCATAAAGGATGCAGGCCATGCTTTAATGTATGAAAAACCCTATGAATTTATTTCAGTGATTATGGGATTTATAAAAATCATAGGGTTTGATATAAAAACAATTTAAATTAGCGGAATATATTTTGTATCCTCATTTTTTTCATCTTTTAAGTTTAGAATAGATCTATCTATTATATCTATGCCTTTTTTTATTTGTTCTTTAGATACAGAACCAAAGCTAAGTCGAATATAATTAGTACAATCACTTTTTTCAGCTATAAAAAATATTTTTCCGGGTACTATTATTACATTGTTTTTCATACATTCATTGTATAGTTCAATACTATCTATACTTTCTGGCAATTTTAACCAAAGACTTAATCCACCTCTTGGTTCTACAAATGATATACCATGAGAGTTTAATTTTTTTATTTTATCTAACAACAATTCATATTTTTCACTGTAATCTAATTTTATCTTTTTTATATGTTCTTTCCAGTAGCCTTTTCTTAAATACAAGTCAAAGGCTCTTTGAATAAAACCAGAAGAAGTAATATCTGTAGTGTGTTTTGCCTTAACAATATCTTTTAAAAGCTTTTTAGGAGCAGTTAGAAAACCTATGCGAAGACCGGGCATGAGTATTTTTGAAAAACTTTTTATATATATTACTTGATCATATTTGTCAATTGATTTAAGAGGTAATCTATTGCCTTCATAGCTTAAATCTGACAAAAAATCATCCTCTATAATATATAAATTGTTTTCATAAGCCAAATCTATAAGTTCTAATTTTTTTTCCTCACTATATGAATAAGTAGTAGGACTTTGATAGCAAGGCATAGTATATAAAAATTTAGGATGATAAGTTTTTATACTTTTTTTCAACTCTTCTAGGTTTATGCCATCTTTTTCCATAGTAATAGCTATAATATTAGCTCCTCTGGATTTAAAAGCTGCTACAGCTCCTGAATAAGTGGGGTTTTCAAGGAGCACATAATCCCCTGGTTGAATCAAAGTTTTGGCAATCAAATCTATTCCTTGCTGTCCACCAGATATTATCTGAATTTGAGAAGAATTTACATCTATAGAATAGTTTTCATATAAAAAATGGCTTATAGATTCTCTCAATGGAGCATATCCATTTATTTCAGGATATACGAAGGCATTTCCCTTATCTCTATCTAGCACTTCTATAAGTACGTTTTTAAAGTCTTCTACAGGAAATAGTTCTGGGGTAGGAGATACACTGGCAAAGTTTATGCTATCTTCAGTCATAGAAAGAATACCACTTGTCATAAGCTCCATATTTTCATCTTCGAAATAGCCAAAATTCAAGTCTTCAGTATTTCCTTTCACATAAGTTCCGCTGCCTTTTTTTGAATATACATATCCCTCTTGTTCTAAAAGTTTATAAGCACTGACAATAGTTACATTATTGACATCTAATTTTTTTGCTAAACTCCTTATTGAAGGGAGCTTTTCTCCCTTTTGGATACTTTCATTTTCTATTAGGACTTTTAGTTCATTGTATAGTTGTATATATAATGGTGTATTTATGTCTCTATTTAAATGTAGTATTATATTATTGTTCATACTATGTCCTCCAAGTATTCATATTTAGAATGTATCGATACATTTATTATATCATATAACAAAAAATATGCAAACTAATACATGTTTTTAAAAGGAATTTTAGAAAAGATGAAGAATTAAATAAATGAGGAGGCTAGAAAAAATGGAGAATAAGGGCTTTAAAATATTCATACTAGTATTTACACTTTTGATAGTTGCATTTTTTTCTTCTAAGTACAAAGATAAAATTATGCCTAGAGAGACTATGAAAACTTTAGAAATTGTCCAACAAATTCCTACTTCTGAAGGCGAAAAAGTAAGAGTTTATGATGATATCATTGTTAAATACAAGGATGATTTTATTAGTACATTAAATATTGACGGTACTAGCAAATGGGAAAAAAAATTAAATTTTGAAAGACCTTTGGTTTTTCCAGGAGAAAAAGCTATATATTTTTGTCAAGGAACTACTGGGGAATTATATTTTTTAGATTTTGATGGAAATAGTACAAAAAAAGTAGAATTAGGTATTGATGTTGAAAAGATCATAGAAAAAGAAGGTATTTTATATGCAATATGTAAAGATAAAGATAAAGAAGTTTTAAAATTAATAGATAATGGTGGAAATATATTGGCAACTATTACTTCAGGAGAAAAGATACTTAATTTTGATTTTAACATGGATAAATCAAAGGTAGTCATATCATCATTGATAGCTCGTGATGGAAATATTCAGTCAAATTTATCTTTTTACAATATAAAGGGAGATATATTGTCAAATGTAGGGTTTAATGATGAAATAGTTACTTTTCTTAAATTTATAGATAAAGATATTGTTGTGGCCATGACGGATAAGGCCATTTACAAAATAAACAGTCAAACAGTAGTCTGGAATCAAAATATAGAAGCTCTAAAGGATATATATGTAGATAATAGTGAAAAAGAGAAGGTATATGCTCTTGTAGGGAAGAGCCTAAAAATTTTTGATAGCAATGGGGAAATTCAAGAAGATATAGTTTTAGATGGTGAGTATAAAAAAATGTACTCATATAATGGGATTCTTATATTGGTAGGAGATAAAAATGTACTAGGATTTAAAAAAGGTAAGGAAATTTTGAATTATGCCATTGAAGAAGGAGAGAAAGTGATTATAGATAATTCAAAAATACTACTTATTACAGATGGAAAAACTTATTTGATGAAGACAATCGAAAAACAATAGAAAATGGTGGAGAATATGAATTGGATAGATTTTTTAATTGTACTTATGTTGGTGGATAATATTGTAAAAGGCGTTAGTCGAGGTCTAGTAAAATCTATATTTGGATTGATAAAAATTTTGCTGTCAATTTATTTTACAAAAATGTATTACGATATTGTATATGGATACATACTTAATACTGAGGTAGTGTACAATGGATTTAAAGCTGTAATTTTAGGAATTCTTAAAGCTGTATTTTATAGAAAAATTAAGAATGATGTAAATTTTTTGCCCCGAATACTAGCTAGTGGAATAATAAATGTTTTAATTAATATTTTTTCTATTTTGATTACTTATTTTGTATTTAGATGGCTTTTAGGACTTTTAGAAGAACTATTGTCATTTTTGTTTAAAGCACCGATATTGAAACAATTAAATGGAATAGGGGGATTTTTGTTTGGAGCAATAAAGGGAATACTCGTAATATATATAGTGATTGCACTTTTTTCACCTATTAAAATTATATTCCCTCAAGGTTTTATTTCAAAGGCAATGGAGAATTCATTGCTATTTACTTATTTTAACAATGCTAGTTTAAAATTCAACTTATTTAAAATAGAAAATTTTATTTAAAGGAATATTTGTAAGAAGTGAGGAAGGTGAAAATTAAATAAAAATAAGTCCCGCTATTAGCGGGACTTATTCGATTATTATTTCAACTACTTCTCCATCTTCTCCTTTAATATCGACAAGTTTTCCTTCTGCTCCGTTTTTTATTGCTTCGTATATGTCTTTAAAATCTGATTCGTCAAGTCCGGTTTCTTTTAGCTCGGGTGAAAATTTATAAGCTAGTTTCATTCCTAAGTTTACGAAAGAAATAGGTAAAGTTATGTTTACATCAGAATCTTCATCTGGATCATGGACTTTTATTTTTAGCCATTTTGCATTGCTTTTATTTGTACTTTGAGTTGTTTCTGTTTCTAGAGCATTTAGAAGATTTACTCCTTCTTCTATAGTGATTTTGCCTTCTTCAACCATTTTAAGAATTTGCATTTTTTCTTCTCTAAAATCATTTTTCATAGAATCCCCCCTAGTTAACTTTTATAGAGCCATTTGAAGTTGAGGCTATAAATTTGAAATGTGGTTCTTCTTCTTTGTACTCAATGCTATGAGCTATTATCTTTCTAGTTCCCAATTTGTTTTGCTGATTTACTTTGTATACAAGATTTGGTATTTCTAAATTTATATTTCCAAGGGATGTTTCAAAGTCAAAATAAAGTATATTGTCGAATTCATTAAAATGAGTATTTATTGAAGCATTGGAAGTGGTAAGTTCCAATTTTTCCATATCTTTTGCAGAAAATTCATCACATATTATTTTCCCATTAGATGTCACTAATTTTATATTTTTTCCTATTGGATTTTTAACCTCAATACTTGCATTAGAAGTAATTCCTTCTATAGAATGGGATTCGACATCTCTTAAGTATATTCTGCCGTTTTTAGTGTATACAAATATTTTTTCGCTTTTTATTTTATCTAAACTCACACTGGAGTTTGTGCTATTTGCCATTATTATAGGAGAATTTATATTTTCTAGTGAGATTCTGCCATTTTTAGTTACTAGTTTTACATTTTCTCCATTTAGACCACTTACAGCTATAGAGGCATTTGTAGTATCACAAATTAAATTGTCTACATTTATATCTTCTATTTCAATTTTGTCATTAGATGTATTTAAAATGATTTTTTCGTATTCTCTATTAGGGACTAAAACTTCTAATTTTATTCCTATGTTGTTTGTATATGCTGGTTTAAATACTATATTGTTATCTTCCTCGTAGAAGTCATAGAAAGTATCATTTTTATCCATTGTTCCTTTTTTGTAACTAGAAGCTACTTTGACTAAAATGCTTTCTTTATCCCAAGGTTTTAATGAAATATTTCCATTTATACTCTTTATGTCAATATTAGGTTTTTCTATGTGAGAGATGTCTTTTTCTAGAGTGGTATTTATAGTTTCATAGTTTCCTAAAAAATTAATGGATGGACTTTTTTCTTTTATTCCACCAAATAAATTAGATATTTTGTTGCTTACATCGTTTCCAAATTGTTCTATTTTTTTGCCTTGTTCTTTAATTACTTTTCCCATTTTATCTATATCTACTTTTTTATCATCTGTTTTATCATCTTTAGAAACAAAGTCTTCGTCGTCATTGTCATCTAGAGCTTCTAATAGTTTTAGAGCTTCTTGGCTTGAAATTTTTCCTTCTTCAAGCATAGTTAAAATCATCATTCTTTCTTCTTTCAATTTTAAACCCTCCTATTCTTCACCTTTTAAAAGATTTATAGCTTCTTCGGAAGTGATTTCTCCATTGCTAAGCCTTTCCAAAATCTCTTTTTTGTTTATACTTGGGACATTGTATTTAGGGCTGTATCCTAATGCTTCAATGACACTTTCTAGTTTGTTTCTCACCGTAGGATAGGATATTCCAAGTTCTTTTTCTATTTCTTTTATATTTCCTCTGTTTTTTATAAATACTTCTACAAAGTTTTTTTGTTCGTCTGAAAGTTTGCAAAATTTACACAATGAAAAATGCCCTTCTATACTAGTTCCACAGCTATTGCAACTCAATTTAGTTACTTCCATTTCATTTCCACATATAGGACATTTTCCTATTACTTCATTGTTCATTATATCACCTACCTAATTATTTATATAAAATTTAGAACTTTCTATTCTTTATGTATAATATTAGCCTAGAAAAAAATAAAAGTCAATAGTATTCTTAAAATATTTAATTTAAAAATTAAATATTTTAATATACAAGTTAAAAATATTAAAAAATACTCTTGTTGGATTTTAGTATGCAACTATAGATATAATATATAAAAGAAAAAATAATTATAGATTATATCTATAGTTTGATTTAAAATGACAAATAACTAGTATAATATATTTAGTTTAACAATTAGGGAGGAATTGAAATGAAAAAAGAAGTAGATGCTAGAGGACAAGCTTGTCCAAGACCAGTTATCATGACTAAAAAGGCTCTTGATGAGATAAGCGAGGGTATTGTGACTACTATTGTAGATAATGAAGTGGCTAAAGAAAATGTTTCAAAATTAGCTAAAAGTTTAGGATATGAGTATAGTGTAGACAAAAATGGTGAAAATGAGTATTATATTCATATAAATAAGGGACAAGTAATGGAAGAAACAAATGTGTGCGTGCCAGATACTTTTAAGGATATGACTATTGCTTTTAGTTCTAACACTATGGGTGGTGGCTCTGAAGAATTGGGTAAGATTCTTATGAAGAGTTTCATATATACACTTACAGAGTCTACACCATATCCTTCTACTTTGGTGTTTTATAATGGAGGAGTTCATTTGACTTGTGAAGGTTCTCCAGTATTGGATGATTTAAAGAAATTGGAAGAGGAAGGAATAGAAATACTTTCTTGTGGTACTTGTCTTGATTTCTATAAAATAAAAGATAAATTGAGTGTAGGGAGCGTAACCAATATGTATAGTATTTTGGAGAAATTAAAAAATCCTACAAAGACTGTGATTATAGGATAGGAGTATGTTATAATGGAATATAAGGAATATGGAGTTGTGACTTTTGAATCTACTCATCATGCTATAAGAGGAGAAAAGATATTGGAAAATGCTAATCTAAAATTTAAGACTATACCTACACCTAGAGAGATAACTTCTAGCTGTGGGCTTTCCATACGTTTTGATTTAGATGATATAGATAAAGTAAAAAGCACTATATTAGAAAATGAATTGGCTATAAAAGGTTTATATAGAATGTCTAAAATAGATTCAAAAAATCATATAGAAAAGATTAATTGATAGGAGAGAATGGTATGCAAGGGGTTTTGCAATTTTTGCAAGATGTGTTTATAAAGGAAAATAAGGAGTTAAATATACTGGGAAAACTAGTTAAAATAGCAATTATATTTTTACTTGCAAGATTAGGAATTCGAATAGTAAATGCTATAATTAACAGATCCTTGGAAAGAAGAAGAAAACTTAAATTTGGAATTGATGAAAAGAAGGCAAATACCCTTGCAACTATATTAAAAAATGTAAATAAATATGTATTTTATTTTATAGCATTGGTGCCTTCTTTAGAACTATTTGGAATAAAAGCTACTTCTATACTGGCTACGGCTGGTATAGGAGGATTAGCTATAGGTTTTGGAGCTCAAGGACTTGTGAAGGATGTACTGACAGGATTCTTTATTCTATTTGAGGATCAATTTTCTGTAGGAGATTATGTAAAGATAGATGAATATGAAGGAATTGTGGAGGAAATGGGTCTTAGAGTTACAAAAATTCGAGGATTTTCTGGAGAGCTTTATATAATTCCTAACAATAAAATAGAGGTAGTTACAAATAGAGTGAGAGGTTCTATGAGAGCCTTAGTCGAAGTGAGTATTTCTTATGAAGAAGATATAGATAGGGCTCTAAAGGTATTGGAAGATGTTTCACTAGAGTTAAAAAGTACTGAAGAGGCTATATTGGAAGGGCCTACAGTACTTGGAGTATCAAAACTTGGAGAATATGATATAGTATTGACGGTTGTTGCAAAAACTGAGCCTATGGAGCAGTGGAGAATAGAAAGAACAATTAGGAAAAAGATTATAGAAGCTTTCCGTAAAGAAAATATAGATATACCTTATCCTAAAAAAATAGTTATGAATGAAAAAGTCTAAAGGAGAGATAATATGGCTATAAAGTACAATATAGGTGATATAGTGGCTTTAAAAAAAGCCCATCCCTGTGGAGAAAATAAATGGGAAATATTGAGAACAGGAGTGGATTTTAAACTCAAGTGTACAGGCTGTGGAAGACAAATATGGATTCCACGAATTGATTTTGAAAAAAGAGTTAGAAAAATATTAGTAGATGAAAAATGGGAAAGTGTTAATAAAGCTTAACAAGAATGAATCCTACTAAATAACCACATTAGAACCACTTATCTAAATATAAGTCAATATATATTAGACAAAATCCTTATAAAATAGTAAACTATTTATAAGGGTTAGGTATAACCTTTTAGGAAAACGTTTTTAAAAAATTAGGGGGTGCTTTTTGTGGGTTTAAATTATGCAAAGCGTATGGACAATATTAAAGCCTCTGAAATTCGTGAATTGTTGAAACTTACTGAAAAGCCAGAGGTAATTTCTTTTGCTGGAGGGCTTCCAGCTCCAGAGTTGTTTCCAGTAGATGAAATGAAGAAAATATCTGTGGAAGTATTAGAAGAAGAAGGAACTAAGGCATTACAATATGGACCAACAGAAGGCTATAAGCCACTTAGAGAACAAATCACTAAGAGAATGGCAAAAGTTGGAGTAGAAGCAAAAGTAGACAATATATTAGTTATCAGTGGTTCTCAACAAGGTTTAGATTTTTCTGGG
>JAKPAR010000201.1 GCA_029779375.1 Bacillota bacterium
GGAGCATTAGTGCCTTTTTCTGCATTCTACGAAACTATAGAAACTTTCCTAGACCATAATATTAGGACAGTTTTTATTCATGCAGAAGATAACGATAGGCTCAGTAGTATGGATGTAGAAGTACTGAAGGTCCTATTTTTAATAAAATGGGTAAAAGAAATGCCAAAGAACTTGGAAAACATTGCAACATTAATGGTTTCAAATATTGACGAAGACAAAATTGAATTAAAGAAAAAAATAGAAGCATCTTTGGACAGGCTTGTAAAAGAGACACTGGTTCAGAAAAATGGAAATGAGTATATCTTCTTAACTCATGAAGAACAGGATGTAAATAAAGAAATACAAAATATTTCAATTGATATCAGTGAGATAATATTGAAGATTGGTGAGGAAATATACACAGGAATTTACAGTGAAAAGAAGTTTCGCTATAACGTTAGATACCATTTTGATTTTAACAAAATCATAGACGATAGGTATATGTCCTCCCAAAAACACGATATAGGAGTAAAAATAATTACCCCTTATTATGATACTGGTGTTGAACTTACTGACCATGAATTAAGAATGATGTCAGCCAGAGAAAATAATCTAATAATTAAACTACCTCAAGATACTTCTTTCCTTGAAGAGATGGAGAATATATTAAAGATACAGACCTACCTTACAAGGAAAGCAGGTACTATACAAACGGAAGAAATTGAAGAAATAAAGATAAGAAAATCAAGAGAAGTTGCTGAGCGAAAGGACAGAGTTGTATCCTTACTTAAGGAAGCATTGCAAGAAGCAGACTTCTATGTAAATATGCAAAAAATTGATATAAAATCAAAAAATCCTGTTGAAAGAATAAACAGTGGGCTGAAAGTACTTATTGAAAATATCTATGACAAGTTAAACTATATTACTGATTTTATTGAAAGCACCAAAGAACTTCATGACCTTCTGTTTGATGAAAATACTCAGATAAATATATTTGGGGAAGAAGAAATCCCAAACAAACTAGCCATAGATGAAATGCTCCACTATATCGAAAGAAACACCCAACGG
>JAKPAR010000209.1 GCA_029779375.1 Bacillota bacterium
TTTGTATTTGTATATTTAATAATTTGTGCATTGATAGGTATTCCTTTGTTTACAATGGAAATGAGTTTAGGAAGAAAAACTCAAATGAGTTCAGTAGAAGGTATGAGATCTCTTACAAAGAAAGGTAGTCCTTGGGTATTATTTGGCTGGTGTGGAGTACTTTCGGCATTTGTAATTTTGACTTATTATATACAGATAATGGGATGGATATTAGCTTATTTATTTAAGATGATTTCAGGCAGTTTAGCTGGCCTTACAGCAGAAGGATATGCACAGGCTTTTGTTGATTTTACATCAAATACTGGTGCAGTAGCTGGAGCTACATTGGCATGTGCTATAATTATTGGACTTATTTCTGCTAAAGGATTAGAAAAGGGTCTAGAAAAAGCATGTAAGATAATGATGCCTACATTGTTTATAATGCTTATTATATTAGCTATAAGATCACTTACTTTACCTGGAGCAATGGAAGGACTTAAGTGGTATTTAAGAGTTGATTTTTCAAAAATAAATGGACGTGTTTGGCTTGATGCACTAGGTCAATGCTTCTTCTCAATAGGTATAGCTAGTGGTGGAGCATTTATCTATGGTAGTTATCTTAAAAAAGATAGTGATATACCAACAGATGGACTTATAATAATAGGATTTGATACATTGGCAGCATTGATAGCAGGTGTAGTTATATTCCCAGCAATATTCGCATTAGGACTTCAACCAGATGCAGGTCCAAGTTTATTATTTGTTACTATGTCAAATTTATTCTCTCATATGCCAGCAGGTAATTTCTTTGGTGGAATGTTCTTTTTATTGGTATTCTTTGCTGCACTTTCTTCAGCATTGGGATATTTAGAGCCTATAGTTACAACTGGAACAGAATTATTTAAGATGAATAGAAAAAAAGCTGTATGGGTAAGTTTGGCTCTTATATTCATCATAGGATTTCCAACTATAATGGCTCAAGGGCCATGGGCAGATATAAAAATTGGTGGAAGAAACTTCTTTGACTTTGCAGATTATTTATCTGGAAATATTATGATGCCTTTAGGTGCGTTGATATTGTCCTTATATACACTATTTGTTTGGAAATTTGATAAATATCAAGAAGAAACAAATATTGGAGCATCTAAATTTAAAGTATATGATTGGTGGGCTCCATTAGTTAAATTTGTTATTCCAGTAGCATTAATTATAATACTTATCACAGGAATGTTTTAGTAGGGAAAAATTTTATATAAAAGTAGACTTAAAAAATAACGGAATGAAATTTCATTCCGTTATTTTTTTTAACAATTTTTCCAATGTAGATTGTATCAAGGTTCTATGCCCAAAAAAAGAATAAAAAAATCCTCATAAAAAAGTTGACTAATGGTCATTATAAGGGTATAATATGTTTTGTACTGACCGATGGTCATATTTGGAGGTGAAATATGAAACACATATCAAAGGTTGAAATAAATAAAAGGCAAAAGGAAGATTCTCTATATGCTGCTGCTTATGAATTATTTACCACACAGGGTATACATAATACGGCAATTAGCGATATAGTTAAAAAAGCAGGAGTGGCAAAAGGAACTTTCTATCTATACTTCAAAGACAAATATGACGTACTTGACAAGATAATTTTAGATAAAAGTTCTGAAATACTTGTTGAAGCTATTGAAAATACCAATATAAAGGAATTCGATAGTTTTGAAGAAAAGTTATTGTATTTTATAGATTCCATAATAGAGTATTTGAAAGAAAACAAACTACTACTTAAGCTTATTTATAAGAATCTTTCTTGGGGAGTGGTGAGAAAAGCCTATAAGGACTATAAGGGGATAAATGAGATTTATTATATGTTTGAGGATGGGCTTAAGGATTATGATTTGAAAGAAGGTGATATTGAAAAGGTTATATTCATTATTTTGGAATTGGTTGGTTCAGTTTGCTATAGTTGCATAGTGTTGGGGGAACCTACAGAAATAGATGAAATGAAACCAATATTATTTGAAATTATAAAGAAAATTATATAGGAGATGATTATATGAATAAATTTGGTTATTTCATAGCAAAGAATAGAGTGCTAGTGATAATAGTGGCCACACTCTTGTTGTTGCCATCATTTTATGGGATGGCAAAGACTAGAATAAACTATGATATATTGACTTATTTACCTGAAAAATTGGATTCAGTAAAAGGTCAAAGAATATTAAGTGATGATTTTAAAAACTCTGGTCTTAGTTTTTTAATTGTAGAAAATATGGAGTCTAAAGATGTTGCAAAATTAAAAGAAAAGATTACAAATGTAGAGGGTGTTGAAAAGGTAATTTGGGTAGATGATTTTGTGGATACTGGAATACCTGAAGAGATACTTCCAAAGGATTTAAAAGATGCTTTTTATAGAGAAAACTCTACACTTATGATGATTCAATTTAGTGATAAAGTTTCTTCAGATACTACTCAAGAGGCTGTAGTGGGTATAAGAAAATTGTTGAACAAACAATGTTTTTTAAGCGGTACAGCTTCAGCGATGAGAGATACTATAGATATAGCAGATAAACAAACTCCAATATATGTACTTATGGCTGTAATATTTGCAATTGTAGTGTTGGCTTTAACTCTTGAATCAACATTTATTCCTTTTATTATACTTTTAAGTATGGCTTATGCCATAATGTACAACTTTGGAACCAATATATTTTTTGGAGAGATTTCCTATGTAACTAAATCCTTAGCTGCAGTATTGCAACTTGGAGTTACAATGGACTATTCAATATTCCTTCTTCATAGGTATGATGAGGAATGTGAAAAATTAGATGATAAAAATCAGGCTATGGCAAATGCAATTGAAAAGACAGCTGCTTCAATTGTTGGAAGTTCACTTACTACAATTGCAGGGTTCTTGGCTATATGTTTTATGGAATTGACTATAGGTAAGGATATAGGACTTGTAATGGCAAAGGGAGTGCTATTAGGGCTTGTTTCTGTAGTAACTACATTGCCAGCTTTCATGTTGGTGTTTGACAAGTTAATTCATAGATTTAGTCACAAGACAGTGTTACCTGAATTTGATGGATTAGCTAAATTAGTCACAAAACACTATAAGACTTTCATAATCATAGCAATACTTATATTCTTGCCAGCATTTTATGGCCAAAGCCACAATGAAGTTTATTACAATATAGATGAATCATTGCCAGATGATATAGAATCAGTAATTGCTTTTAGAAAGTTAAAAAATGAATATAATATGATAACTACTCATATGGTTTTAGTTTCTGAAAAAGTGCCAAACTTTGAAATGAAGCAGATGATAGATGAAATTGAGAAACTTGATGGTGTAGAAAGAGCTGTAAGTTATGAAAAATTCCTAGGACCTAGTGTTCCAGAAACTTTTATACCACAAGAGGTAAAGGATGTATTTCAACAAAGTGGATATAAACTTATACTTATAAATTCAAAATTTAAAGCAGCAACAGATGAAGAAAACGCTCAAATAGATGCAATAAATTCTATTGTTAAGAAGTATGATGACAAAGCTATATTAACTGGAGAAGGAGTACTTACAAAAGATTTGATAAAAATTACAGATACAGATTTCAAAAAAGTAAATATAATTTCTACATTAGCTATATTTGTCATTGTAATGTTTGTATTTACATCGATATCAATACCAATTTTTTTAATATTGGTTATTGAATTGGCAATATTTATAAATATGTGTGTACCATTTTATGCAGGAAATTCGATACCTTTTATAGCTTCAATAATTATAGGTTCTATACAGCTGGGAGCAACAGTTGACTATGCAATTCTTTTGACTACAAGGTTTAGAGAAGAGATAAGAAATGGCCATGACAAATTTGAAGCTATGGAAATAGCAGTAAGAGAATCAGCAAAATCAATAGTTACAAGTGGATTTACTTTTTTTGCAGCAACGGTTGGAGTAGGTGTTATATCAGAGATAGAAATCATTAAATCCATGAGTGTCATGATAGCTAGAGGAGCTTTAATTAGTACGGGGGTTATATTATTTATATTACCAGGAGTATTGCTTGCATTTGAAGGATTTATCAAATCAACATCAAAAAACTGGAACAAAAGTATTGCTGATAAAATAAAAGGAGGAAAGATTATATATGAGAACAAATAGGAAACTTGTGAGAGTATTGAGTTTATTTTTAGTTTTGATGATGGCAATGTCAACTGTAGCATTTGCTGAAGGGGTTGTGACTAAAAATGAAACAGTTTTTATAAATTTGGATCCAGAGGGAGCTCCTGTTGAGAAAATATCAAGTATATGGTTACATTCTGATTCAGCTCTTGGGAAAATTGAGGATAAGACTTCATTAAAAGATATAAAAAATGTAAAAGGCGATGAAGTGCCAGAAATAAATGGAGACAAAATTATTTGGAATACGGATAAGAAGGATATATTTTATCAAGGAACTACAGATAAAGAATTGCCAGTAGAACTTAGAATTCAATATTATTTAGATGGCAAAAGAATGAATCCTAAAGATATGTTGGGAAAGTCTGGGAAGGTTAAAATAAATGTTTCTGTAGTCAACAAAGATAGTCATGTCATTAAATTAGATAGTGGAAAAGAAAAAGATGTGTACACACCATTTGTTGGTATTGTAGTTATGAACTTGCCAATAGATACATTTAGCAATGTGAAAATAAATAGTGGAAAACTTGTTTCAGATGGAAATAATCAAGTAATAACTTATGTGACACTTCCTGGATTAAAGCAAAGTCTAGACTTAGATACAAATATTATAGATATTCCAGAGACTTTGGTTGTTACTGCAGATGTGGAAGGATTTGAAATGGGTTCAGTAGTTCTTACTGTTACTTCAGAATTGCCAGAAGTTAAGGATTTTGAAAATGCAGGGGATTTTGATGAGCTAATTGATGGAATTGAAAAGATAAAGGATGCCAGTGAAAAATTAAGTGAAGCTACTGGAAAATTGTATGAAGGCCAAACTACATTAAATGATGGCATAAGTGAGTTTGTAAATGGTGTAGATAAGGTAAATGTAGGAGCCAATGCATTAAAAGATGGCTCAGCTAAGTTAAAAGATGGAGTAAATGCTTCTTATGAAGGAAGCAAAGAAATTAAGAATGGAGTCAAGGCATTAAATGATGGTGCAAACAAATTAGGACAAGGGTTTATTGGATTAGGCCAAGGATCTATAGAATTTAGTTCAAAGGCTCAAGAATTTTCAAAAGGTGCTGAGCAAGTAGCTAATGGAGTGAGTCAAATTCCTGAAAAAACTCAAATGATGAGCAGTGGCATAAATGAGCTAGTTCAGGGAACAGAAAAGATACAAAATGGTCAAGAACAATTGACTGAAGGATTAAAGAACAGTTTAGATGCTATTGAACAAATAAAGAAAGGCAAAGAGAAAGAATTAGAAGTTGTAAATATATTGTTAAAAGGTGTTGAAGGGTTGGAAGCCGCAGCAAATGGACTTTCAAAAGTACCAGGAGCTGATGGAATAGCAGCTAAAATGCTTGATGGATTTGGAAAACAAAAGATGGCACTAGAAGGATTGAAACAGTCAAGCAATCAATTGATATCTGGATTAAACCAAGTAGAAGAAGGAATAAAACAAGCCCAGATGGCTAGTTCACAACTTAGTGAAAATATTGGAAAAGTAAATGAAGGGCAAAAGAAAGTAGCATATGGATTAGATGAACTTGCTAAAGGAACTAGTGGATTAGGAGATGCATCAAAGCAATTAGTAGTTGGTAGTCAAGGGCTTATGGCTGGAGCTAATCAATTAAATGAAAGTGCAAAACAAGCCAATGAAGGAGTTAAAGGATTTAATGAAGGAGCTAATAAGCTTGTACAAGGAACTGAAAAATTGACAAATGGATTAGGACAATTAAATGTAGGAGCTAATGATTTAAATAAAGGAGCAAATGAATTAGCAAAAGGGACCAGTCAACTTTCAAGTGCTGGTGGGGCATTGAAAGAGGGTTCAAAAAAATTGACTGATGGCTCAAAAGAATTAGATGAAGGAATGAAAAAATTCTATCAAGAAGGAATTCTTGAGATGAGCAATAGAGTTCAAGATAGTGATTTCAATATAGATGATATAATGAATACAAAAGATAAAATACTAGATTTATCAAATGATTATAAGAGTTTTACTGGAATAGCTGATGAAATGGATGGAAGCGTAAAATTTGTTATGAAAACTGAAGAATTGAAAATGGAAAAAGAAAAAGTGGAAATAGATACAAACAATAACCAAAGAGATAAAGGTGGATTTTTCAATTGGTTAAAGAACTTATTTAAAAAGGCAAATTAACAAAAAATCACACCTTAGCGTTTACTAAGGTGTGATTTTTTAAAAAAAGTTTTTGGAAAATTCACAATTATACCGAAAATTGTGCTAATATATATATATA
>JAKPAR010000249.1 GCA_029779375.1 Bacillota bacterium
AATATACAAAGTGGCACGCAAAGTGGCACGTATAGTACAAAACTAAAAGTAATAAAATAAAATTAAAACCTCTACACATATTGAAATGTAGAGGTTTTTTATTGGCGCACCCTGAGGGACTCGAACCCCCGACCCACTGATTCGAAGTCAGCGACTCTATCCAACTGAGCTAAGGGCGCAAGAAGAACTAATTCCATTATAAATGGAATTAGTCCTTTGGTCAAATACATTTACATATCAAATTCCATCTTTTTAACTACTATGCCATCTATTTTCTCCAATGCTTCTTCAAATTCAGCAAGTTTTTCATCTTCTCCTACTACAAAATCTAACAATATAATACCCATCTCACTACAAATCTTTTTAGATGGATCAGTATCATGAACTCCCACACGTGTTTTGATATAACAGCCATATTCAGTGAGTATTCTTTGAAGTTCTAATGCAGTATCACTTCTTCCACCAACTTGAATTCCTAATATAGCTTTTTTCATAAGCAACACCCCTCATAAGATTATTTTAAATTATTTATACCCCTTTTTTATGGCAATATTACTTATTTGAATTCTATTTAAAAATCGAATAGGAAATACACTATTCCCAAGACCACTATCTATATATAAGGTAGTATTCCCTATTTTAAACAATCCTTTATCATGTTTTGGAAAATATCCTTGTCCTGGTGCCACTATAGCTCCAATTATAGGAAATCTAACCTGTCCTCCATGGGTATGCCCTGCAAGAATTAAATCTTCCTTGCCTTCAGAATAGGATATAGGTCTATTAGGGGAATGAGAAAGCAATATAGTATAGCTTTTTTCATCTATCCCATCTAATGAATTTTTATAATCATTTTTATCTATATAAAAATTTACTCCACATATATTCATTTCTGTATTATTTATATGAACTCTAGTATTTTCATTTTCTAATACAAAAATACCCATTCTTTTTAAAATTTCAACAAATTCCTTACCTCTATTATTCCTTATTTCATGATTTCCCCAGACAAAATATATTTTATCAGTTATATTTTTTAAATCTCTTATCATACTTATTGAATAATCAAAATCCTTAGTCTTTGCATCTATTATGTCTCCTGTAAGAACTATAATATCGGGATTTATACTTTTAATCTTTTTTATAAATCTTTTTTTATTTATAAATCTATTGTTGTGAAAATCTGAAACTTGAACTATTTTTATATCATCTTTTATTTTTTCACTATTTAGTTTTACCTCGTTTACTTTAAAAAAACTAATTTGTATATAAATATATGCAACTAATATTATAGCTAGAAAAATAAATATAAAAAATTTCATTTTCATTCCATATTTTCCCTCCCAGTTCAGGGTAATAAAAAAATTGGCCTTCGCCAATTTTTTATGGTGCGGGAGAGAGGACTTGAACCCCCACGTCAATGACACTAGATCCTAAGTCTAGCGCGTCTGCCAGTTCCGCCACTCCCGCAAGTGGTGACCCATCGGCGACTCGAACGCCGGACACCCTGATTAAAAGTCAGGTGCTCTACCGCCTGAGCTAATGGGTCATGTTTTTTAAGTTTATCACAGTATCTATTTTGTTGTTTTGATGATAATTGGTAATTCGGACTAAGCGATTCACACAAAATCGAAATACACGATTTTGGTTCTCTGCTTATACCGCCTGAGCTAATGGGTCATGTTTTTATATATGGGGTGGATAGTGGGATTCGAACCCACGACCTCCAGAGCCACAATCTGGCGCCCTAACCAACTAGGCCATATCCACCATATCTAATATTGGTGCACCTAGGAGGATTCGAACCCCCGGCACACGGATTAGAAGTCCGTTGCTCTATCCAACTGAGCTATAGGTGCTCGTATCTGGAGCGGGTGAAGGGAATCGAACCCTCGCTGCTGGCTTGGGAAGCCAGTGCTCTACCACTGAGCTACACCCGCAAAATCTTAGGCTTGCTACTAGGTACTTATTCAGTGCCTTTTAGCAACTGTACCACTAAGCGATGTACACAAAATCGAAATGCACGATTTTGGTCCCCTGCTTATACCACTGAGCTACACCCGCACTGCTCAAAATGTTTTGCCCCCAAGCTTTTCCGCTAACAATTTAAAATTATAGCAGATAAAAAACGGCTTGTCAATATATAAAAAATTATATTTCTATTATTTTTGATATTATTTTTTCTTGTATTTCTAAAATCCCAAAACTCTTTCTAGACATATTTCTCGGAATAGTTGGACTACCTGGGTTCATGAAAAGTATCCCATCATATTCTTCAATAATAGGAGTATGAGTATGTCCAAATAAAACTACATCTGCTCCTTCTTCTTTAGCTTTGTAAGAAAGACTAAATAAATCATATTTTACATTGTATTTATTGCCATGAGTCAAAAATATTTTCTTTCCATTTATATTTAGTATTTCCTCCTCATTAACTCCTTCACGGTCAAAATCACAATTTCCTTTTACTCTTATAGTATCTATATTCATTTGCCTTTCTATTTCAAAAGAATCATCTACATAATCACCTAAATGTATTATAAGATCTGGTTTTTCCAATATCTTTGCAAATTGTATAAACTTATCTATCTTTCCATGAGTATCACTTACTACAAATATTTTCACCATTAGTCGCCCCTATAATATTCTTTAGTTCTTTTTTTAATTCTTCCAAAGCTTTAGCTCTGTGGCTTATTTTGTTTTTTACATCTTCTCCTAGTTCTGCAAAAGTCTTGTTATAGCCATCTACTATAAACAATGGATCGTATCCAAAACCACTATCTCCTTTAGATTCAAATCCTATCTTTCCTTTACACTCTCCATATACAGTTTTGACTTGTTTATCTTCTGTGACTATAGCAATAACCGTTTTGAAAGTTGCAGTACGCTCTTCTAAAGCTACACCTTCCAATTTTCTTAAAAGTTTTTTATTGTTTTCTTCATAAGTAGCATTTTCTCCTGAATATCTTGAAGAATAAATTCCAGGTTCTCCACCCAATTTGTCCACAAAAAGACCTGTGTCATCAGCAATAACTATTCCATCTACTTTTTCTGAAATAGCCATTGCCTTTTTTATTGCATTTTCTTCCAATGTAGTCCCATCTTCTTCAACTTCAATATCTCCAAGACCTAAATCATCTTTAGAGTATATGTTTACAGGCAGTCCTTTTAATATATCTTTTATTTCCTCTACTTTATGAATATTTCCAGTAGATAGAATTATTTTCTTATTCATTTTGGTTTTCTCCTTCCATATTGCTAGGCTTTTTACCTACAAGTTCTCCTATTTCTCCTAAAGAGTTTTTTTGCATTGATATAATCTCTCTATTGCCCTTTCTTGCCAATGAAATTAAAGTATTTAATTCTTCTATTGAGAAAGTATTTTCTTCTCCTGTTCCTTGAATCTCAACAAATCTATCATCATCCGTCATAACTATATTCATATCTACATCCGCCTTAGAATCTTCTTCATAACATAAATCAAGCACTGGAACTCCTTTAACTATACCTACACTTACAGCTGAAACAAAATTTTTAATTGGAATATATGGAATTTCACCTTGTTTGTAAAGTACATAAAATGCATCTACAAGAGCTACAAAAGATCCTGTAATAGAAGCAGTTCTTGTGCCACCATCAGCTTGAATTACATCACAATCTATGCAAATAGTTTTTTCTCCTATAACTTTTAAATCAACTACGCTCCTCAAAGCTCTTCCTATAAGTCTTTGTATTTCTTGAGATCTTCCCTCTACTTTTCCTCTAGAAGAATCCCTTACCTTTCTTATGATAGTCGAACCTGGTATCATAGAATATTCTGCTGTTAGCCAACCTGTATTTGTACCCTTCAAAAAAGGAGGAATTCTATCATCTATCATGGCAGTACATATGACCTTGGTTTCTCCCATCTCCATAAGTACTGAACCTTGTGGATGCTTTAAAAAATTTCTAGTAATATTTATTTCTCTCAATTCATCATATTGTCTTTTGTCTATTCTATCCATCAAAACATCTCCTATATTTAATGTTCATTATTTATGATAACAAAAAAGCAATTATTTTTCTATATATAATGAAATTTTACTCACAAAATAAGCTGCCCAATTTGGCAGCTTAATATTCATTTGCAAAAGCAGGTATTGTTTCATTGTAATCAACTTGTATCCCTGCTTCCTCCAATGTTTTACCTTCAACTAGCAATTCAACTTTTTCTATCTTTTCAAATTCACTTAGTGTAAGTCCTATACTTTTAGATATTTCATCAAATATATACTTTTCATTTATTGAATCTATGGAATTAAAAGATAAATCTACATAAGCTACTCCATCCCTTATTTCTATGCCCTCTAAAGTTACCCCTTGTGGAATACTAGAATAAAGACTTGCCTCAGCTGGAGGGCCTTTAAACAATTCTTCCAATGCTGTAAACACATTGGGCATTGGAGCAAGAGTTGGAATGGTTACAGGTATAAAATACTCAAATTCTTCATTTCCATTTCCTTTAAAGTATACTACCACTTTCGATCTATATTCTTCTGAATTTTTCACAAGATTTATATCTTCTCTCCTCATTGGTCCATTTACCTGCATTCCATATTTAAAAACAGGTGCGGAATTTCCTTCTATCAAAAATTGTACTTCTTTTATAGCAGGAAATTCTGTGAGTGTATATACTACACCTTTAATTAAATTTTCTTCATCTTTTTCCGATTCGTAATTTAAAATTTCTTTTGAAAAATCAACTTTACAAATTCCTGTTTCTCCATCAATAGTCATACCTCTTATTTCAGTACCAGCAGGTATTATGGGAATAAGCCCAGTTTGGTCTAAACTTTCCCTCAAAGAAGGACTATCAATCATATTTTTAAGAGCTAATTTTGCAATACCCTCTTCCCAAGGAATTTTTTTCATCACAGGAACCAGAAAACCTTCAGCATTTTTAAAATAAAGCACTGTTTCTCTCAAACCTTCATCTTCTGTCATATCGTATTCTTCACTATCACTTCTGATTATCTCTATATCATCATCTTTTGAAAAAAGTCCTTTAAAACCGCCTTTTCCGCTGCAAGCACTTAAATTAATTCCGATAGCTAAAATAAGTACAATAAGTAAAATTTTCTTTATATTGTCCATCTCCCCAACCCTCCTTAGCTTTTCTAATACATTATATTAGACGGCAGGGGATACTATGATTATTTCTTTTTTATTGGAACAAAATAGCCACCACTGACAGGCTTTATACTATTTACAGTTATAAATGCATCTGAATCACTTTCATATATTATTCTTTTTAAACTATCTAAATCTTTTCTATTTAGTGCAATATTTAAAATTTGTCGTGTTCCTTCTTTTCCATAGCCTTCAACTACTGTGATTCCAAATCCTTCTTCTCTCAATTTATTCAAAAGTTCTTCATTTTGAGTGCCTTTAAGTATGACTTGAGCAAATAAATTTCCCAAGGCAACCTTTTCTTCTATAGTTATACCTACAAAATTTCCACAAGCAAATCCCAATGCATAGGCAAGTAAATTTCCCGGATCGCTTAATCCATTGACAACTTTTCCAAGAGCCATTACATATATGATTATTTCAAAAAATCCTATAACAGCCGCTTGAGCTCTTCTTCCTTGTACTACCATCAAAGTTCTAAAAGTAGACATGGATACATCAGCAATTCTAGCAAAAAATATTAATAGATAGCCTGAAAATGTTCCCATTTTTTAACCTCCATAATATATATTTAAACAAGCGGAGAATTCTCCGCTTGTTTAGTATTCAGCAAAATATCTTTCTATAC
>JAKPAR010000266.1 GCA_029779375.1 Bacillota bacterium
AATATAAAAGGGGATAGATATTTATATCCTTATAAAGAGTTTTGGGAAATTGTAGCAGGATATAATATAAGAACAATAATTGGATCAGATTGTCATGACTATAAAATGATAGAAGATAAGGCAACACAAAAGGTTAGAAAATTTGCTAGAGAACTGAATATAAGTCCAATTGAAACAATATTTTAGATAATCGGAATAAAAATTATAATTTAAATAATTGGGAGTGGTGAAGATGGAAGGATTTAGATTTTTAAAAGGAAAAAAAGAAATACATCCCACAACTGGAATTACACTAGAATATCTTGAGAAGTCTAGTGCAGTTTGTTTTGTATTATTTAATGAAACAAAAGAAAAAGTTATATTAGTTAAACAATATAGACCAGGTGTTAAAGGTGAAACATGGGAGGTTCCTGCGGGGCTTATAGATAAAGGAGAAAACCCAAAAGATGCAGCATTTAGAGAACTAAGAGAAGAAACAGGTTACTCATTAGATGATATTATTGAGATTGATGGGCTAGAAGAAGGAATATATGCAAGTCCTGCATATACAACTGAGCAATTACACTTTTTCTATGGAAGGCTTAAGTCTGATAGTACAGTGGCAAAAGAACTGATGTTAGATGATGGTGAAGATATTGAAAGCGAATGGTTTAATATAGATGATATTCTTAAAATTTCAAATGATATGAAAACATTATTCTCAGTATTGTGTTTTTCACAATTGAAAAGATAATAAGTTTGTTGATTACTTAAAATACTTAAAGGAAGGGAGGTTTATACAATGGAAAATGATAAAAACCTTGAAAATATTGATTTAGATAGCAAAGACTCTAAAGATGAAACAAAATCAATAGAAGAATTGAAAAATGAAATAAAAAGTAGAAGAAAAGAAGAAAAAGACAATGTTATTGAAGAAGAAGAGGATGTAACTCCTGAAGAAATAGCAGAAGGAATTGTTCAATTACAATCTGAAGAAGAGCTAGAAGAGTTTTTTGAAGAGAATCATACTGTAGATATAGCTGAAAGCTTTGAAGAGTTAGATGATGAAGAGATATTGAAAGTATTTGAGCTTATGAGTAATGACAAAAAAGCAAGAATATTAGAAGAAGCAGATGAAGATTTACAAGAAAAAATAATAGATTTGATAGATGTAGATGAAGTTATTGAAATATTTGGACAGATGTCACCAGATGATATAGCGGATATTTTAGG
>JAKPAR010000285.1 GCA_029779375.1 Bacillota bacterium
CAGTTCAAATATTTTTTCCTCAATAGTTCCTTTAGTTATAAGCTTCAATGCTTGAACAGTATTTTTTTGCCCTATTCTATACGCCCTATCCGGAGCTTGATCTTCCACCGCCGGATTCCACCAAGGATCAAAATGGATGACCATATCTGCCCCAGTCAAATTGAGTCCTGTTCCTCCTGCTTTTAGTGAAATCAAAAATACTTGTCCCTTCCCTCCATTAAATTCCTCAACTAATTTCCCCCTCTCCTTCACATCAGTGGAACCATCTAAATACATATATTCAATAGAATCTCTTTTAAGTCTCTCTTTTATAATATTTAACATACTTGTAAATTGAGAAAATATGAGTATCCTATGTTCTCCATCCAATGCATCATACAATATTTCCTCAAGAGAGTCCAATTTTCCACTACCAAATTCATAATTTTCAATGAACGTTCCTGGGTGACAGCAAATTTGTCTAAGTCTTGTAAGTCCAGATAATATCTTTATCTGATTTTTGGCAAATCCTGAAGTATTTATTTCTTCTTCTATTTCACCTTTTATAGCTTTAAGATATGCAAGATAAACCTTCTTTTGTTCTTTGGTCAAATCCACGAGAATTTTTTGTTCTATCTTCTCTGGAAGTTCCTTAAGAACATCTTTTTTAAGTCTCCTCAAAATAAATGGTCTTATATGATTATTTAAATCTTTTAATACCTTTTCGTCTTTGTTGGTTATAATAGGTTTTTCGTATTTATCTACAAATTTTCCATGAGACATCAAATATCCTGGCATTATATAATCAAATATAGACCAAAGTTCCAACAGTGAATTCTCCATAGGAGTACCTGTCAGAGCAAAATAATTTTTAGCCTTCAATCTTTTCACTGACTTAGCACTAATAGAATTTGGATTCTTTATGTGTTGAGCCTCATCTAATATACAAGTTCTAAAGCTATATTTTTCATATTCCTCAATATCTTTTCTGATGAGGGGATAAGAAGTAACAACTACATCATATTCTTGGATATCTTTAAGCATAGAAATTCTTTCAACCTTACTTCCTGATACCACTAAAGTCTTAAGATCGGGAGCAAATTTATCAATCTCTGCTTCCCAGTTATATATAACTGAAGTTGGAGCAATGACAATAGAAGTGTTTTGCCCCTTTTCTATTTTTTCTGACAATAAAAAAGCAATCATCTGCAAAGTCTTTCCAAGACCCATATCGTCAGCCAATATTCCTCCAAGTCCACAATTAGATAAAGTTTTCAGCCATTTAAATCCAAATTTTTGATATTCTCTAAGGATATTTTCAAGTTCCTCTGGCACTCCATATTCCATATCTTCAACTTCATTTATATCATGTACAAGTTTTTTAAATCCTGCATTTTTTTTAATGAAATCTAGTTGTTTTTCTTTCAAAAAATCATCTATATAAATAGCCCTATACTTTGGAATAGCTATGGTTTCAGCTTCCAAATCCTTTTTATTTATATTTAAATAGTCAAAAACTTCTTTCATATATTTAAGCTCTTCATTGTCTAAAGGCAAAAATGAACCATCTTTTAATCTATAATACTTTTTCTTTTCCTTCATTGACTTAAATACATCTATCAGTTCACCTTGTTCTATCCCATCTATTTCAAAATCAAATTCTAACATATCTAAATTGTCATTAAGTCTTATGCCTCCTGAAAAATATGAAGAATCTCTAAAAATTATATTCTTAAAGTTTTCAGAATAATATATATCGCACAGCTCTTGAAGTTTAGGAATTGTTTCATATATGAGGGCATATATTTTTTCTTCATCATCTATATATATTTCTCCATCTCGAACCTTAAAAGAACTTTCTTCCAATTGCTTCAAGATAGACCTTTCCTTTTCTATATCCCTCAAAAGTATCTTTTTATTTTCACCTTTATCATCTGCTTTAGAACTAAAAGGATTTATAGATATATCTCCATAGATAAAATTCACTTTGCATACTACCATATCTCCTTCTTTATCAAAATATATTTCTCCCTTAAATTCTGGATTATATATTGCATTTTGAACTTTTTCATCTATATGGATATTGACAATATTTTTTATATTGGGTATTACTTCTGATATAAAAGCTTCCCTACACTCTTCAGGTATTTTCATTACCCCATCATAATCAGACATTATTATATTATATATAGGTCCCAATTTTCTAGCCTGCTCTACTGAAGGATTGTATATTTTCCCCTTATAGAAAAAATAATCTCCACTTTTTGTTAAAGGTCTCAAACTGTAATCAAAGTTCATTTCTACTACCATTTCTTCATTTTCTGCTCTCAAAAACATATCTAATGGCAAATTTTCTTCTACTATATTTATGTCTTCATATTTTTCATCCATTATAGTAGCGTTAAAACTTCTACTTTTCATCATCTCAAAAAATCTTTTTAAAGATTCTGGTGTCAATTGAATCCTCTTATCCTTAAATATAGTTTCTCCATAATCCATTTTATGATTTTCATATAACAATCTCAAAAAATTCATTATCTCTTTGTCTTCATCTTTAAATACATGTTTACTGGGATAAAAAGTAAATCCCTTTCCATACTGTATTTCCTCATTATTTTCTAGACTCTCAAAAAATTTTCTTATATTCTTAACCACATAAAGCTTATCTTCTCCTATTCTAAGGCTCAAAAAAGAACTATTATCTATTCCATCATATTTGTTGTATTTATATTCATAATTGTATTCTATATTTAAAGGCAAAGTTTCTCTTTCATTGTTGTATCTATAATAGTTGATGATGTCTTTAATTTTTTCTTTTTCTATGTTCGTATTGGAAAGTTCCCCTAAAATATTTTTAAGTTCTGACTTTTCTATAAAGGTAAGAAGAGCCACAATATGTTTACAGTCTCCTGGATATTTCTCATAAGCAGGGCATGTACAATGAGTTGAAATTAATTTCCCTTTTTCTGAAAACTCAGCATAGACTTTATAGTCCTCACTGCCTTTCACTATAGCCTCAACATAATTAAGTTTTCTAATATATTTCACATTTGTAACTCTTCCCATTCGATAGTACTGAAGCCCTTTAAAATAAGATTCAGTATTTCCTGCTCTATTTAACAAGATTTTATCATCTATTTGTAGCATATTCCACCTCAACAATAAAAAGTTCTATTTACTTATGATTATTGACAAATATATATTATAATAATTATATCACAGCTTGTAATTATTTTAAAAAAATAATAAAAATGATATAATCATAATAGTGTTGGGGGTGGAAATAATTGAAAAAAGTCACTTCAGCTGAAATGAACTCAATTGATGCATTTTGTATAAAAGCCATAGGTATACCTGGAATAGTTCTCATGGAAAATGCAGCCTTAAAAGTAGTGAAAAATATAGATTTAGAAAAATGTAACAAGTTCACTATTGTATGTGGCGTAGGAAACAATGGTGGAGATGGATTGGCTGTTGCTAGACATTTAATAGTAGCTGGAAAAGATGTAGATGTATTTATAGTTGGAAATATAGATAAAGGAAGTAAGGATTTTTATGTAAATTACAATATACTTGATAATATGGTTATCGATATACATCACATTTCAAGTGAAGAAAATCTAAAAAAGCTTTCAATAAGTCTAGACTCTTCAGATATGACCATTGATTCAATATTTGGTACAGGACTTAAAAGAAATGTAGAAGGAATATTTGAAAAGACTATTTCTCTTATGAATGAAAAAAGCAAATATATACTAGCTATAGACATACCTTCAGGTCTAAATGCCGACAATGGAGAAATATTAAATATCTGTATAAATGCAAACAAAACTGTAACTTTCCAATTGCCAAAGGTAGGTCTTTATGAATTCAATGGAAAAAAATACGCTGGAGAAGTAATAGTAGAACCCATCGGCATACCTGATATGGCAATAAACAAAGTACTCGGGAAAAAAAGCATCTGAATGTTCAGATGCTTTTTTCTTCAATACTTCCTTCTACTTGCTATAAGCAGCAAAGATTTTCACAATCCTTG